>CALBHI010000112.1 GCA_937894535.1 uncultured Verrucomicrobiota bacterium | reverse complement strand
TTTTCTCGGGGAGATTGATGAAGTCCTCCTGATGACCGTACACCCCGGTTTCGGGGGGCAATCCTTCATGAAAGAAGTCCTTCCCAAGATTGCCGAGCTCCATGACCTCGCCCCGCACCTCCCGCTTTCCGTGGACGGCGGGGTGACCCTGGAGTCGGCGACCTGGTGTGCCGCCCATGGAGCCAGTTACCTCATCGCCGGCACCTCGCTGTTCCGTTCACCCACCATGGCCGGCGACATCATCGCCATGCGCGATGCCTGTCGCGCTGCTTATCCCAACGTGTGACCTAAACCATGACCGAACTATCCCATATTCGCAATTTCTGCATCATCGCCCACATCGACCATGGCAAGTCCACGCTCGCCGACCGTCTGTTGGAGATCACCCAGGCGGTCGAGAAACGTGAGCTCAAGGAACAGCTGCTCGATGACATGGACATCGAACGTGAGCGCGGTATCACCATCAAGGCCCATCCGGTGACCATGTTCTACACCGGCAAGGATGGTCAAAAGTACACCTTCAACCTGATCGACACGCCCGGCCATGTGGACTTTTCCTACGAGGTGACCCGCAGCCTCGCCGCGTGCGAAGGGGCGCTGCTGGTCGTTGATGCCACCCAGGGCGTCGAGGCGCAGACCGTGGCCAATACGTTCCTCGCCGAAGGCCAGAAACTGACCCTGGTGCCGGTGATCAACAAGGTCGACATGCAGAATGCCAACGTCGAAGACGTCATGCACCAGATTGAGGAGATCCTTGCCATCGAGGCGATCGACTGCCTCAAGGTCAGTGCCAAGACTGGCCTCGGCGTGGCGGACGTGCTCGAGGCCATCATCCATAAGATTCCGCCTCCGGTCTCCACGGGCGCTCATACCCGAGCCCTGGTGTTCGATTCCGAGTTTGATTCCTTCCGTGGCGTCATCACCTACGTGCGTGTGGTTGATGGCGGTATCGCCACCGGCGACCGCATCCGCTTCATCGGCTCCGGCAATGACTTCGAGGTCAAGGAAGTCGGCATTTTCTCACCCGGCCTGGTGAAAACCAATCGTCTCGGGGCAGGGGAGGTCGGCTACCTGATCAGCAACATCCGTGACCCATCGGAAGTGAAGATCGGCGACACCATCACCTTGGCCCGCCATCCCGCCACGGAACAATTGCCTGGTTTCAAGGACGTCCATCCCATGGTGTTCAGCGGCCTGTATCCGATCGAGGCGAGCGATTTCGAGAAGCTCCGGTTCAGCCTGGAGAAGTACAAGCTGAACGACAGCTCCTTTACCTACATGCCGGAATCGTCGGTGGCGCTCGGGTTCGGATTCCGCTGCGGGTTCCTCGGCCTCCTCCACATGGAAGTCGTGCAGGAGCGCTTGCGCCGCGAGTTCGAAGTCGATCTGATCACTACCTATCCCAATGTCGTCTACAAGATTCACAAGACGGATGGAAGTGTGGAGACGCTGGAAAACCCCTCGCGGATGCCCGACCTCAGCGAAATCGCCAGCATGGAGGAACCGATGATCAAATCGTTCCTCATCTGCAAGAACGAGACCATCGGCGACATGTTGCAGTTGATCATGGACCGCCGCGGCCAGGTCGAGAAGACCGACTCCATCGACCACAAGCGTGTCATGTTGACCTGCCGGTTGCCCTTGAACGAGATCCTGATCGACTTCCATGATCGCCTCAAGAGCATCAGCCGCGGTTATGCCTCTATGGATTACGAACACGCCGGATACCAGGAATCCGATCTGGTCAAGATGGAGATTCTCGTGCACGGCGAACCGGTCGAGGCCTTCTCCACGATCCTTCATCGCACCAAGTCCGAGGGCAGGGGGCGTCAGTTATGCGCCGCCCTGAAGGAACTGATTCCTCCCGCGATGTTCCCGATTGCCATTCAGGCCAGCGTGAACAACAAGATCATCGCCCGCGAGACCATCAAGGCCATGCGCAAGGATGTCACCGCCAAGTGTTATGGCGGCGACATCTCTCGTAAACGCAAGCTGCTCGAACGACAGAAGGAAGGCAAAAAGAAGATGAAGCAGATCGGGCGGGTCAGCATCCCGCAGGAAGCATTCATCAAAGTATTGCGCGGGGGATTGGAGTAGTCCGTCGCCAGTCGTCTAGGGTGCCGCCATGAACTTTTGGGAACGACGCAAGATCAAGAAGGCCGTGCATCATCTGTTGCACGAAGCACGCCATGCCCGGCATATGCGCGAGGACATCGTCGGTGCAGGCCGCATCGCCGCCCTGGAGCAGGCGGAGCAGGAATTGGCCGACGCCTGGGACCGGCAGGATGAGCAACGGATCGATGCGGCCGCCGAGCAGATCGCCGCCGCGATCACCGCCGTTCAACCACCTCACCGCAGTCCGCGTATCCGCGAGAACATCGAGATCATCGTCGTCGCCATCGCCGTGGCCATGGCGTTCCGCACCTTTTTCGTCCAGCCATTCCGCATTCCCACCGGATCGATGCAACCCACCCTGTACGGGATCACGTACACACCCCAGCAAGCACCCGGATGGATGGACCGCTTGCCCTTGAAAATCATTCCGTTCCTGCTCTGGGGTGAGTCCTATTCGGAAATCAAGGCCAAGGCTTCTGGCGCCATCGAGTTCCGGGGTGAGCAGACCGATGACGGGCAGCTGGTTCTTCGTATCGCTGGGATGCCACACCTCGTCCCGATGGATATGCCCATGCGTGTACAGGTGCGGGAAACCGTGCAGAAAGGTGATGTCATCGCCGCCGGCCGGAAGAGGCTGGGGGATCATATCTTTGTCAACCGCATGCGGTACAACTTCGTACCACCCGAACGTGGCGACATCTTTGTCTTCAGCACCAAGGACATCAAACACCCGAACATCCGCCCGGATAACTATTACATCAAACGCCTGGTCGGACTTCCCGGCGAACGCATGGAGATCCGGCCTCCGTTCCTGTATGCCGACGGCAACAAGGTGGAGGAACCACCTGCTTTCGCGCGGCAACTGCAACCGCCATACGACGGATACATCCTCGTCGGGAACAGCCAGGCCGAGGCGATCCTGCGCCGTGAGGGAGATTTCATCCAACTCGGCAAGGATGACTACCTGCCGCTCGGCGATAATACCTTGTCCAGCCTGGACGGCCGGTACTTTGGTGGTGTCAATAAACACAACATCGTCGGTCCGGCCTTCATGATCTACTGGCCCTTCACGCACCGTTGGGGTTCGATCCAATAGCGCCAGCGTTCCAGAAACAGCCCATTATAGACATAATATATATTATGCGACGTTGTTGGGGTCGCGGTTCTTGGGTCCCTTTCTCCGTGGGTTACGTCATGCTTTTGTGGACGGTTTGATCCCCAGCACCTCGTGGTAGCTGGTCAGGTACTGCCGGGCGGCGTTGCGCCAGCTGAAATCCTGCTTCATGGCTTGGATCTGCAGGCTCTTCCAGAGCGACGGCTTCTTGTAGATCGCTAACGCCCGTTGAATGGCTCCCTGTAGTGCTATGCTGGCGAAATCCTTGAACTTGAATCCATAACCGCCCTGCGGCGACTCGGTCAGGTCGACGATCGTGTCCTCCAGCCCACCAACCGCATGCACCACCGGAATTGTCCCATAACGCAAGCTGTAGAGCTGGTTCAACCCGCACGGCTCGAATTTGGACGGCATGAGGTAAATATCCGCCGCCGCCTCAATCCGGTGCGCCAGCTTTGCGTCAAACCCGAAACGGACAACAACCCGACCCGGCCACCGCTTGGTCCAGCGCCGCACCATCTCCTGGTATTCATCGCTGCCACTGCCCAACAACACCAGACCGCCGCGGGTATGCTCCATGATCCACGGAAGTACATCGTCCACCAATTCGATCCCTTTTTGATTGGTCAAACGCGTGACCATGCCGAACAGTGGTTCATCCGGCGCGATATCCAGTTTGAGCCTGCGCAGCAGGTCGGCCTTGCAGGCCTGTTTGCCGGCAAGATCGTGGATCCCATACCGGGCCACCAGGGCTTTGTCCCGCGACGGATCCCAGATGTCATGGTCGATCCCATTGACAATCCCGCGTAAACGCGGAGCTGCATTGGCCAGAACACCGTGCAGCCCGTGGCCCCACTCTTCTTTCTGGATCTCCCGCGCGTAGGTGCGCGATACCGTGGTGACGAGATCGGACGAGGTAATCCCGGACTTCAGGCAATTGACGTTCCCGTAATATTCGAGCGTCTCCACGGAGAAACAGGAAAACGGCAGGTTCGAATACGAGAACTCATCCCCGTTGAAGATGCCCTGGAAAGCCAGGTTGTGGATGGTGAACACCGTCTTTTCCCGCCCTCCCCTTCCCTCGCCTTGAAGTCCGTGCTGCAGGTACAAGGGCATCAATCCGGTTTGCCAATCATGGGCATGGACCACCTCGAATGGTCGTTTCAGGTGATCAATCAACGCGGTGACGGCTTTCTGAAAAAAAACGAACCGCTCAAAATTATCATCGTAATCGCGGTCGGAAAGGTTATATAGTTCGGTCCGGTCGAAGAACTCATCCCGACGGATGAAGTAGACCGGGGGTACGGCATTCTTGGTTTTCCAGACATCCGCACGGTATCGGTGGAACCCGACCGGGATGGTCAACCTGATCCCGGTATCCTCAATACCAAAGGCCCCCTCCATGACCCGCCGGTACATCGGCATGAACTGGGTCACCGAACACCCGAGTTCCACCAGCGCCCGCGGCAAGGAGCCGCAGACATCCGCCAAGCCTCCCGTTGAGGCGTACGGTGTGATTTCGCTGGAAACGAAAGCAATATTCATATGAGTAAGACAGAACCTATACAAAAACTACGGCAGCGGCTAATAGAATTTATGGCGTCGCCCGCCTTCCGCCCGATGAAAGACCACCACCTGGCCGAAACCCTCGGCCTTTCGGTGATGCAACGCCCCCTGCTCCGCAACCTGCTGCGTGACCTGGCCCGCGATGGCCTCGCCACCAAAGTGAAGGGAAGCCGCTGGGCCCCGCCGGTGGCGCGGGCCGAGACCGTGCGCGGCTCGATCCACGTATCCCCGCTGGGCCATGGCATGGTCCGCATTCCGGGCGCAACCGGTGAAAACGCGGAGGTCTTTATTCCGAACGGATCCCTGGGTGGTGCCATTCACGGCGACCTCGTCGAGGTGGAAAAGTCGCCGCCGCGTCCGGCTCGCCCAGGCCGACGTCATCTACCGGCTGCTCCCGATGGCCGCGCCTTCCGCCCGGAAGGCCGGGTGGTCCGTATCGTCGAGCGCCGCAAGCGCCTGCTGGTTGGTTTGCTGATGAAGTCGGAAGCCTACTGGTATGTCATTCCCGATCACCCGCGTATCAACCAGAATGTCCGCATCCGGCGCGAGCGCTCGGATCGCGCCATCAATGCCCCGGCTGGTCACAAAGTCGTCGTGCAGCTTGATGAAACCATGACCTCGGAATTCCTGCAGGGCACGATCATCGAATCGCTCGGTCCGCCCGGAGCACCCGGCGTGGATGTAGTGTCGATCCTGCGCGAGCACGAGATCGCCACCGAGTTCAGCGAGGCGACCCAGCAGGAAGCCCGCCAGCAATCGACCGAACCGGGGCCCGCCGATCTGGTGGACCGCCTGGATCTGCGCGGCGAATCCATCCTGGTCATCGACCCGATCGATGCCCGTGATCACGACGACGCCGTATCACTCCGCCGCGCCCCGGACGGCTCGTGGATCCTCGGCGTGCACATCGCCGATGTATCCCATTTTGTGACCCCCGGCTCAGCCATCGACACCGATGCCCGCGCCCACGGCAACAGCGTGTACATGGTCGATCGCTTCATTCCCATGCTGCCCGCCTACCTGACCTCCGAGGTGTGCAGCCTGAAGCCCGATCGCGATCGCCTGGCCTACTCGGTGTTCATCACCTACGACCCGGGTGGACAGGTCACGCTGGTGGAAATGTGCCCCACCGTGATCCGCCCGCGCATCCTGCTCGATTACGATAAGGTGCAGCAACTCATCACCGGGAAGGGTGACGGCGGAATCCCGCACGAATACCACACCGTGCTGCGTGAGATGAACGAACTGGCCACCCGGTTGCGCAAACAACGCATGCAGAACGGAGCCATCGATCTGAGTGTTCCCGAGGTGTCCTGCACCCTCGATGCCGAAGGGAAACCCGTATCCATCAAGCGACGCACCTCCGCCGAGGCCTACCACCTGATCGAGGAGTTCATGCTCGCCGCGAACATCGCGGTGGCCGAACGCCTGGCCGCCTCCGGCATACCGGCCCTCTACCGGATTCACGAAGAACCGTCCGACGATCAATGGCAGCAAATGGCCCTCGACCTCCAACAACTCGGCGTCGATGCCGCGCCGTCCGACCGCCACGACATGCAACGGATCGCCCGCCAATACGCCCGCGAGCCGCTGGCCTATCCGATTTCCATTGCGATGCTGCGCAACCTGAAACGCGCGATCTACAGCGTGGAATGCATCCCGCATTTCGGCCTGGCCTTCGACCGCTATACGCATTTCACCTCGCCCATCCGCCGTTATTCCGATCTCGTCGTACACCGGATTCTCAAGCACCTCGACGCCCGCCGCGGCGCGTTTTACCGGCGCGAGGAATGCGAGGCGATCGCCGACCACTGTTCGCGCCGCGAACGGGAAGCTTCCGAGGCCGAGGAGGAAAGCCTCATCATCAAACGGGTCCAATACTACGAAGCCTTGATGGCGCGTGGTGAAACCGGACCGTGGCCGGCCATGGTGACCGGCGGTACCACCCGGGGGCTGTTTGTTGAATTGATCGATACGCTCCAGCGTGGATTTGTGCCGACCCACGGACTGCCCGACCCGACGATGTCGGTGGATCGCCAGACCGGAAGGATCACCGGACGCAAGGGCCGCGTATTCGGGCGGGTCGGCGATGTCATCCAGGCCGAGTTGATCCGCGTCGATGCCAACCGCCGCAGCGTGGAATTACGCTGGGTTGCTGAAGCGGAAGGCGAAGGGTCCAATCCGGGGCGTCTAACCAGGCGTGAACACCGGCCGGTGGATGAACGCCGCGAACGCCGCCCGGGCCGCCGTCAGCGGAAGAGGTAGATCAACTTTTCCTGCTGGCCGTTTCGCTCGACATCCAGCACCACCGCGCCCAGCCGTTCTTTCATGAACTCACTGATAAAGTATTCGGCGCGGGCCTGGCTGGTCATGTTCATGGAATTCACCTTGCGGATGGTGTCGCCCTCACGCAAGCCAACCGCCTCGAAGAACTCCGCCTCGCCTTCTTTCTCCACGCGGTATCCGGCGACCTGTCCTTCAGGATCGTAATCCGGCTTCATCGACATGTAGATGGAGGCGATGCGCTCGGGATCCTCTAGCAATTCCTGGTAATACCCTACCAACGCTTCCTTCTGCATGACCCACCGCGACTCGCCGATCCGCTTGCCAAATCGACTGGTCTCCAACACCTGCTCCTCCACCGCCTCGGTCTGGTTGGTCGGCGATGGTGCCGCAGCCACCGCCACACCGTCCCGGAAGCTGAGGCTCAACTCGATCTCAATCCCGTCACGGCGCATGACCAACCGTTCCGGAAAAATGCGGAGGATCTCATGTCCCTCGAAGGCCTGACCCTCGCTGACGATGTGCTGCCGGTTGCCCGTGATATCGTCAATGATCGCGAGCCGCTGCCCCGATTCCGAGCCGCCCATCAGGAAAAAGGTCCCGGCCAAACGGTACCGGTCGTGCGGTTGCCGCACGACCACATCGCCTCCCGGAACGATCACGCTCCAGGCATTCTCGGGAAGCGGAGACGTAGTGGTCCGCGCATCAGGAATGGAGATAATGGACGCGATGCTATCCGCGCTGGAGGCAAGGCGCGATTCCTCGGCGATAAGCCGCCAGGCCATCCACCCCACCGCGCCTGCCGCAGCAAGCAACAGGATGGCCACCACCGTGGTCCATCGATCAGGTTGGGCATCCATCGTCATCGCGTGAAAAAAAGGAAGTCCATGGGGGATAAGCCGGATCTTGTTTTAACCGATCATTTATCTGAGCGATCAACCCGAAGCTCCCGCGTCGAAACGCCTTGAGGCGGGCCGCCTCTCGCTTCCTATTTGATCTTGCTCCGGCCGGGGTTTGCCTTGCCCGCTGCCTTGCAGCAGCGCCGGTGGTCTCTTACACCGCCTTTTCACCCTTATCCCGCTTGCGCAGGACGGTTTGTTTCTGTGGCACTTTCCATCGGCCCGGTTTACCCGGACCCTTTCCACCCTTAT
>CALBHI010000111.1 GCA_937894535.1 uncultured Verrucomicrobiota bacterium | reverse complement strand
CTTGCGGATTGGCGACGTCGTTGTAGCTCGGGCTGGTGCGGCTGATGTGATGGCTGGCCACGATGACCCACTCGTACCCTTCATCGACCAGTACGTCGATGATGTGGCGCGAATAGCCCATTTCCGTGGGGAAAAAGCCCTTCGAGTGGTCGCTCAGGTTGGCGTTGCCACCCCACGCTTTCCACCAGGCCTGCTTGAAGGTCTGGATTTCCTTGCGCAACACTTCCTTGGGGAGCAGCGGGGCGAGTGAATGGTGGTAGGTGAAGCCGACGAGGTCGAGACGGCCCCAGCCGCGCGCTTCGGTATTGCCGGCATTCCAGTTGCCGCCATACCCGAGCTGGTTCACGCCGCCGAGCTGGCGCACGTTGTCGATCAGCGAACCCGAATAGCTGAGGGCGAAGCCACCGCCGGAGAAGGTCGAGAGCGAATCGCGCGGGCGGAACTGGTAGGCGTTGCGGCGGTCATCCAGCCCGAAGATGTCGGTGAGGTTGTTCTGCGGATGCTGCTGCGGGCTCAACCCGCCATAGTTCTGGCCGGGCTTCAACACAATCGAATCCCACGCATACTGGCCGCGCTCCGTTTGCGATCCGTTGCTGTTCCACTCGGGCCAATACAACGGCTGGTGGTTGTGCCAGAAGCGCGACACGTGCACGTTGCCGTTCGCCTGCACATCCTGCACGCCCACCCACCCGGAGACCAGCGCTGCCCCACAAACTGCCGTCCATCCACTCATCCGTTTCATGCGTTCACCTAGCGTTGTTCGTTAAACCGATTGCACACACGTTGCACCCACAAGTGTAAATCGTTACACCCGCGGCAAAGATTGGTTTAGCGAAAAATCTCACAAAATCGCCATATTGTCTAAACGGACCCCGGTAAAGCGCTTGACGGGTTTCGCGTGGGTCCAGTGGCGCTCCGGGGAGGTCTGCGGTATGGTGAAGGCATGAAAACCTTGTTTCATCGAATTGATCCGCTGGTGGCGGGGTGGATGGAGCGCAACGGCATCCGTTTGTTGCGGTGGTCGGTGGGTATCGTGTTTGTCTGGTTTGGTGCGTTGAAAACCGTGGGTATGAGTCCGGCGCAGGAGCTGGTGGCGCGGACGGTGTACTGGTTCCCGCCGGAGGTGTTCATTCCCGTGTTGGGGTGGTGGGAGGTGGTGATCGGCCTCGGTCTGTTGTACCGGCCGTTGGCCCGTCTGGCCATCGCACTGTTGTTCTTGCAGATGCCCGGCACGTTCCTGCCGCTGGTGCTGCTGCCGGAGATCTGCTTCACCTCGATCCCGTTCGGGCTGACCATCGAGGGCCAGTACATCGTGAAGAATCTGGTGTTGATCAGCGCGGCGATCGTCGTCGGAGGTACGGTGCGCGAGCAAAGTGCGCGGAGGTTGTGATCCGCCCCTCTCCCGGAAGCGCGATGCGGGGTACGATGACGGGGTGCACCTGTATTCCTGTCGTTGGCTCATGGCGGTTGCCGTCATCGCGGCCGGTTCCGGCGTCATGGCCGCTCCCGGACCGTTTCCGTGGTCGGCCCAGCCGCTGGTGATCCTGCACGTCGCCACCAACGGGAACAACACCACCGGCACCGGTTCGCTTGCCGCGCCGTTCCGCACCATCGGCCGCGCGGCCCAGTCCGCCGCGCCCGGGACGGAGATCCGGCTTCATCCCGGCACCCACGCCGGCGATACGTATCTGGATCTGCTGCGCGGCACGACCAATCGGCCGATCTGGATCCGCGGCGAAAGTCCGACCAACCGGCCGTTGATCAGCGGTGGCACCGAGGGCCTACATCTGTCCCGCGCCCGTTACGTGATGCTCCAGAACCTGGAGGTCGCCAATGCCTCGGCCAACGGGATCAACTGCGATGACGGCGGCCTGTACGGCGATCCAACCGCCTCCGCGTTCCTTGTGTTCAGCAACATCCTCGTGCGCGACATCGGCAGCGGGGGCAACCAGGACGGCATCAAGTTGTCGGGGATCCGCGATTTCTTCCTGTTCGACGTGGAAGCCACGCGTTGCGGCGGCAACGCCTCCGGCAGCGGGGTGGATATGGTGGGCTGCCATCGCGGCCTGATCCGGCGGTGTTCGTTCGGTGACCTCTCCGCGAATGCGGTGCAGATCAAAGGCGGGTCGGGCGATATCGAGGTCAGCCAGTGCATCATCTCCAACGCCGGCCAGCGCGGCATCAACATCGGTGGCTCCACCGACTTCGTGTTTTTCCGACCGCCGCTCGTCACCAACGCCCCGAACGTCGAGGCGCACAGTGTCCGCGTCTTCGCCAATGTGTTCATCGGGGGCACCGCGGCGGTGGCGTATGTCGGCGCGACCAACTGCATCGTCGCCCACAACACCATCATCGAACCGGGCCGCTGGGTGTTCCGCATCCTGCAGGAGGCGGTGAGTTCCGGCGGTTACACCTTTGCGCCGTGCGGCAACAACACCTTTCGCAACAACATCGTGTACTACCGCCATGCCACGCTCGGCAGCTACGTCAACCAGGGCGCGAACACCGCGCCGGCGACCTTCACCGTGCTGAACAACCTGTGGTATGCCTACGACAATCCCGGCGCGTCGCCGTATGCCTTGCCCGGCACGGTGAGCGGCAACACGTACGGGTTGAATCCTGCGTTCAGCAATGCCGCTGCGCAGAATTACCGCATCACGCTGGCGAGCCCGGCGGCGACGAGCGGCGTGGTGGCGGCGAATGGTCCGGTGTCCGACCGGGACGGCGCGGCCTATCTGGTCCCGCCGGCCATCGGTGCCTACGAGATCGGCGGCGACCTCGATGCCGATGCGGTTCCCGACCATTGGGAGATGGCGTACTTCACCTCGCTGGTGTATGCCGCCGCGTCGGATCCCGATGCCGACGGTTCCGGAAATTACGAGGAGTGGATCGCCGACACGCACCCCGGCCTCGCCGCGTCGCGGCTGATGCTGCTGGAGCTGGCCGCGACGGAAACCGGCACCGTGGTGCGCTGGCAGGGCGGGCAGAACGCGGAGCAGTGGGTCGAGACCAGCGACGCCATGGGCGGGGTGTGGCGTCCGCGCTTCACCAACCAGCCGCCAACCGCGATTACCAATGCGTGGCCGTGGCCGGCGGATGGAACAGGCGGATTTGTGCGCGTACGGGCAATCCGCTAAACCTCCGGCGGAGCCGCGTGGGAGGTTACCGTGCCTTCGGTCAGTGCGACGGTTGTGCCGTTTTCCTCCAGCACCAACCGGCCTTCGTGGTCGATGCCGCGGCATATCCCGGCGTGGGTGTGGGTTCCGGCGGTGACCTGTACCGGCTGGTGGTGCAGCAGGTGCCGGTCGGTGTAGGCGTCGAACCATCGCGCATCCGTGCGAGCCATACCCAGGGCGTGCCACATCTCGACGAGGATCGCGTCGCGTGGGGGCGTGATCCGCATGTGTGCGGCCAGCGAGGTGGCGCGTGTGCGCACGGCGCGCGGGGCGTGGCGGAGGTCGGTGGCGATGTTCACGCCGATGCCGATCAGGTCGGCCTCGCGGCGGCGTTGGCAGAGCAGGCCGGCGATCTTGCGGCCTCCGACGAACACGTCGTTGGGCCATTTGACCTGCACGCGTTGTCCCCGCAGGTGGTGGGCAATAACCTCCGCCACGGCGAGGCCGGCGCGCAGCGGAACCTGGCCGACGGGTATGGCGGGATCGGCGGGCAGCACGAAGGTCACGCAGAGCGAACCACCATCGGACCACCAGGTGTTGGTATGCTGGCCGCGTCCGGCGGTTTGCCGCGCGGCGGCGATCAAGGCCGGGGCGGCGAGGTCGCCGTCCTCCACGGCGTGTGCGGCGTAGTTGTTGGTGGAACCGAGCCGGGCGAAGACGCGCACGCGCGCCGGGGCCAACTGGCGCGCGAGCCATGGTCCGCGCAGCGGATCGTGCGCCATGCTCAGGCTTTCTTCGCCGCCTCGACGACGAGCAGCAGGTCGCGGCTGTCCACCGACGAGCCGGGTTTGACCCGGATGTCCTTCACCGTGCCATCGATCGGGGCATACACCGCGGTCTCCATCTTCATCGCCTCGATGCTCAGCAGCTTGTCGCCCTTCTTCACCGCCTGTCCGGCCTGCACCACGAGGGCGGAGACTTTGCCCGGCATCGGCGAGGCCACCTGGCCCGGCTGGTCGGGGTCGGCCTTGACGTGGTGTACCGCGGTGCTCTTCAGCGAGCGGTCGGCGATGCGCACGCTTCGCGGCTGGCCGTTCAGCTCGAAGAACACCTCGCGCGATCCGTCGTCGTCGGGCTCGCCGATGGTCAGGAACTTGATGATGATCGACTTGCCCGGTTCGAGGTCGGTGGTGATCTCGGTGCCCGGCTTCATGCCGAAGAAAAACACGTCGGTCGGGAGCAGCCCGGTGTTGCCGTAGGCTTTCGCGTGGTTGAAATAATCCAGGAAGACCTTCGGGTACATCAGGTAGCAGAGCAGGTCGGTCTCGTCCGGCTCCTCCTTCATCTTCGCCGCGAGTTCCTTCTTCAGGGCCTCGAAGTCGGTTTTTGGCAGCAGTTCGCCGGGGCGTTTGGTCATGCCGGCCTTGCCGCGCAGCACGATCTTCTGGAGTTTCTTCGGCCAGCCGCCGACCGGTTGGCCAAGTTTGCCCTCGAACAGCTCGACCACCGAGGCGGGGAACGAGATGTCACGGCCTTCGTCGAGCAGATCGTCGGGGGTCAGGTTGTTCGCCACCATGAACAGCGCCATGTCGCCGACCACCTTGCTGGTCGGGGTGACCTTCACGATGTCGCCGAAGAGGAGGTTGACCTGTTCGTAGGCTTTCGCCACTTCGGGCCAGCGCGGGCCGAGGCCCATGCTCTTCGCCTGTTCCTGCAGGTTGGTGACCTGGCCGCCGGGCATCTCGTGGCGGTACACCTCGGCGGTGCTGGCCATCATGCCGGACTCGAAGGGGTAGTAGAGGGTGCGAACCTTTTCCCAGTAGGCGGAGTAGGTGCTCAGCGCATCGATGTCGAGGCCGGTGTCGCGCGGGGTGTTGCGCAGGGCTTCGACGACCGAGTTCATGTTCACCTGGCTGGTCAGGCCGCTCATCGAGGCGGCGGCCACGTCGGCGATGTGCGCGCCGGCCTCGGCGGCCTTGAGGATGGTTGCGGCCTGCACGCCCGCGGTATCGTGGGTGTGGAAATGGATCGGGATGCCGATCTCCCCGCGCAGCGTCTTCACCAGCTTGTGGGCGGCGTAGGGTTTGCACAGGCCGGCCATGTCCTTGATGGCGAGGATGTGCGCGCCGGCCTTTTCGAGCTGTTTGGCGAGCTTCACGTAGTAGTCGAGGCTGTACTTGTCGCGTTTCGGGTCGAGCAGGTCGCCGGTGTAGCAGATGGCCGGTTCGCAGATCGCGCCGCTTTCGAGCACGGCGTCCATGGCCGGACGCAGGTTGGGCAGCCAGTTCAGGCAGTCGAACACGCGGAACACGTCGATACCGTGTTCGGCGGCGCCCTTCACAAACCGTTTCACGATGTCGTCCGGATAGTTCGTGTAGCCGACGGCGTTGCCGGAGCGGAGCAGCATCTGGAACAGGATGTTCGGGACGAGGGTGCGCAGGCGGTCAAGGCGTTCGAACGGGTCCTCCTTCAGGAAGCGCATTGCGCTGTCGAAGGTGGCGCCGCCCCACATCTCGAGGCTGAACAGTTGGGGGGCGCGGTGGGCGATGAACGGCGCGATGCGCAGCATGTCGTGGGTGCGCACGCGGGTGGCGAGCAGCGACTGGTGGGCGTCGCGCATCGTGGTGTCGGTGAGCAGCAGGCGTTTCTGCTTGAGCAGCCAGGCCGAGAATTTTTCCGGGCCGAGTTCGAGCAGTTTCTGGCGGAGGCCGGCGGGCGGTGCGCCGTCGGGCGCGGGTGGGGCGGCGGGTTCGGCGAGGGGGCGCGCATCGGTGCGGCCCTTCACCTCGGGGTTGCCGTTGACCACGACCTCGCCGATGTAGGTGATGAGCTTGGTCGCGCGATCCTTGCGTTTCGGCCAATGGAACAATTCCGGGGTGTCGTCGATGAAGGTGGTGATGACCTCCCCGTTCTGGAAGGTCGGGTGCAGGATCAGGTTGTTGATGAACGGGATGTTGGTGCGCACGCCGCGGATGCGGAATTCGCTGAGGGCGCGGTCCATGCGCTGGATGGCCTGGCCGAAGGTGCCGCCCCAGGCGGTCACCTTGACCAGCAGGGAGTCGTAGTACGGGGTGATCACTGCGCCGCTGTAGGCGGTACCGCCGTCGAGGCGGACGCCGAAACCCGCGGTGGAGCGGTAGGTGGCAATGCGGCCGTAGTCGGGGATGAACCGGTTCTCGGGATCTTCGGTGGTGATGCGGCTCTGGATGGCGAAACCGCGGGTCTGGATCTGCTCCTGCGGCGGGATGGCCAGCTCCGCATCGTCGAAGCCGATGCCCTGGGCGAGCAGGATCTGCGAGCGCACGATGTCGATGCCGGTGACCATCTCCGTCACGGTGTGTTCGACCTGCACGCGCGGGTTTACCTCGATGAAATAGAACTCGCCGGTATCGGCGTTCACCAGGAACTCCACCGTGCCGGCGCAGAGGTAGTCCACCGCGCCGACCAGTTTCACCGCCGCCTCGCACAGGCCGCGGCGGATCGCCGGATCGAGGTTCGGGGCGGGGGCGATTTCGACGACCTTCTGGTGGCGGCGCTGCACCGAGCAGTCGCGTTCCCACAGGTGGCGCACCGTGCCGCGGCCGTCGCCGAGCACCTGCACCTCGATGTGGCGGGCGCGTTTGATGTAGCGTTCGAGGAACACGGCGGGGTTGCCGAAGGCGCCGCCGGCCTCGCGCATGGCCTCCTCGAGTTTCGGTTCGAGGTCCTCCGGTTTCTCCACCACCCGCATGCCGCGTCCGCCGCCGCCGAAGCTCGCCTTCAGGATCAGCGGGTAGCCGACCTGTTCGGCGGCTTTCTTCAGCGCCGGGCCGGGGGTGACCGGCTGGTCGGTGCCGGGCACGGTGGGGACCTTGGTCTGCAAGGCGATGCGTTTCGCGGCGAGTTTGTCGCCGAAGGTCGCGAGCATTTCCGGGGTCGGGCCGATGAACAGGATACCGGCATCGCGGCAGGCTTTCGCGAAGTCGGCGTTTTCGGAGAGGAAGCCGTAGCCGGGGTGGATCGCATCAACGCCGACCCGTTTGGCCAGCGCGATGATGCCGGGAATATCGAGGTAGGCGGCGACGGGGCCCTTGCCTTCGCCGATCAGGTAGGCCTCGTCGGCCTTGAACCGGTGCAGCGCAAACCGGTCCTCCTGGCTGTAGATGGCTACGGTGTTGAGGCCCATTTCCGCGGCCGCGCGGAACACGCGGATGGCAATTTCGCTCCGGTTGGCGACCAGCAGTTTCTTGATCGGTTTCATCGTGCTCCTGACAGTTTGTAAAACCCCGAGCTCATCGGCGCGTTCATCAACGCGACGTGACCGGCACAAATCATGACAGGTGGAGCGGTGGGGGAAAAGCCCGAAAGGATCCGGAAACGAAACCGATCGGCCGCGGTATGAACGGGAGGCGCGGGGTTCGTCCGCGCGGGGTCACTGAACCGGGATCAACACCTCGTTGCGGCGCAGGAACCACGGGGTGAACGGGGGGTTGTAGCGGGCCCACACCGCATCGCCCGCGGCCGCGAGTCCGCGTTCGGCCATCACGCGCGCAGTTTTTCCTCGTGCGCCATGTACCGTTT
>CALBHI010000110.1 GCA_937894535.1 uncultured Verrucomicrobiota bacterium | reverse complement strand
GCTCCTCTAGCGTGCGCGCTGGTTGACTCACCAGGGTTTTGTTGTAGTAGAGCAACGAGACATTCATGCCGGCGGCGAGGAAGTAGTAGCGGCCCTCGTGCTGGCAGGCGGAGAGGACTTCGGGAAAAAAGTCCTCAAGGTTGATCTCCGCGCGGTCGCGCTCGACCAGTTCGGTCACGTCGCGCATGAACGGGAGCATGTAGGCGATCCAGACGTCACCGCACTCGACGAGGTCGGGAGCCTGGCCGGCGGCGGCGAGGGTCTTGAACTTGGTCTGGTACTGGGTCGCCGGGACCCAGAGCACCTTGACACGGATGTCGGGGTGGTCGGCCTCGAAGCGCCGCACGAAGTCCTCGATGAACGGGCGGTCCCAGCGGACCGGCACCATCCACCGCACCTCGGTGCGCCCGTCGTCCAGCGGTCGCGGACCGCATCCGAAAAGGACGGTGGCCAGTGCGCAGGCGGCGAACATGGAGCGGAGGACGGTCATGTGCGTGTCAGCTCTTCACGAAGTCCAACAGATCCTTCAGTTTCGCGGTGGCCAATCCAATCACGTGGTCTCCGCCGCCATAGTACACCCAGACCTCATCGCCGACGAGGATGTTTGTGGAACTGAACACCACGTTCGGAACATCGCCGCGGATTTCCCACATCTCTTCGGGCCACAGGATGGGTGCCTTCGGGCGGGCGATGACCCTCGAAGGATCCTTCAGGTCGAGCAGCATCACGCCGATGCGGTACACATGTTTCGTATCGGCGGCGTGGTAGAAGGCCAGCCAGCCTTCCTTGGTTTCGATCGGAACGCCGTTCATGCCGACATACTTGCCTTCCCATTCGATCTCGGGGCGCGAGGAGCAAACGACCCTCATGTCCTCTTCCCGCCACGTTTTCATGTCCTTGGAGTAGGCAATCCAGACGTTCGGGCGGCGGCGGTGGAAGGCGCAGAACTTGCCGTTCACCTTGCGCGGAAACAGCATGTGGTCCTTGTTGTCCTCCCCCTGCACCATCGGGCCGATCCGTTCCCAGGTGATAAGGTTCTGGCTCTTCGCCCACATCGGGTAGATGCTGCCGCAGTATTCCACGCCCTTGCCGCTATACGGCGAGTAGCCGCAATAGGCCATGTAGAAGGTGCCGTCGATCTCGGTCACGCGCGGGTCCTCGACGCCGCGAATCTCGAACTCGGTTTCCGGGACCATCACCGGTTGGCGCAACCGGTTCCAGTGTACACCATCGGCGCTGACCGCGTAGCCGATGCGGCTGATGAAATCGACACCCTGGGCGCGGTAGTGCATGTGGAAAACGCCCTTGTGCTGGATGACCGAGGCATTGAAGACGTTCAAGCTTTCCCACGGGCTGGTTGCGTCGGGAAGCAGGATCGGGTTGGCGGGATGGCGTTTCAGCTTGAAGGGTTTCGTTCGGGCGGTGCGCTTCATGTATTCAGGACTCCATGGATGGTTCAACACGTGTAAAATTCGTTCAGGCCGCTTTTGATGCCTGGTGAGGCTGGGCTTCGAGGGCCAGGGCTATAGCTCCCAGATCACCGATGGCGTGGCCGATGCGGGTCGGACGGACGACGAGATTTCGGCAGGTCTGCCGCCAGGCGTACCGGCGAATCTGGAGATCCAGGTGCGGCCAGATCAGGTCGCGCATGTGGACGGCGATCGTGCCGAGCAGGATGACCCGCGGGTTGAAGCACATGGCGAGAATGCCGATGCCGTGGGCGAGATGGTCGAGGAACGACTTCCAGACCTGGAGGGCCATCGTGTCGTTGCGGCGGATGGCGCGTTCGATGCAGGCGAAGTCGATCCGGCTCAGATCGCCGCCGGCCTCCTCGACGATGACCGATTCCATCTGGCGGGTGCGCAGGTTTTCCTGCACCTGCAGAGCCACATTGCGTCCGCCGCAATACATTTCCCAGCAGCCCTGTTGGCCGCACGAGCAATCAGGCCCATCGGTGCGGACGACCATGTGCCCCACCTCACCGGCCAGGTCGTCGGCACCTTGCAGCAAGTGACCACCGCTGATGATGCCAGCACCCATGCCGGTGCTCATGGTCAGGTAAACCAAATCCCGGGTACCGCGAAATTCACCGAACCGGTATTCCGCGAGGGCGGCGGCATTCGCATCGTTGTTGATCACGACCGGACGGCCGGTCATTGATGCGACCCATGCGCGAACCGGCACATTCCGCCAGGCTGGCATGTTCGGCGGTTCGATGATGGTGCCGGAGGCGACCTGCATCGGACCGGGTACGGCGAGCCCGACGGACGTGATGTCATCGTGCGAGCATCCGGATTCCGCCAACACCGAAACAATCAGCGCGTCCAGGCGGCGACGCCAATCCTCCGGCGAGCTGTCGGCCTGCGTAGGCATGCGGTGTGACACGACCAGATGGCCATCAGCGCGGCCGACACAGACGCTGGTCTTGGTGCCTCCGAGATCGATGCCGAGGTAGTGATTCACCGTACACCTCCGGCAATGGTCGCGCCGGTGGTCGCATCAAAATAATGAGCGCGCTTCATGGTCACGCTCAAGGTCATGGTCTGGTTGACTTCGGCGACCATGGACGGGCCGACGCGGGCAACCAGCGCATGGGGTCCGGCGTGCAGGTGCAGGTACACCTCGGCACCCATCGGTTCGACAACCTCCACGCGGGCCTCGATGCGGGATCCGGGAGCACCGCCGCCGGAAAGCAGGTGGTCGGTCAGGTCCTCCGGCCGGATGCCGAGCACGATGGATTTACCGATCCAGTCGGCCAGGCGCGGCGACACCGATTCATCCACCCGCAGGTTAACGCCGATGGCCACGAAATGCAGCGCACCGGCGGTGGCTTCAATACGTCCGGTGATAAAATTCATGGGGGGAGAACCGATGAAGCCGGCAACAAACTGGTTGGCGGGGCGGTTGTACAGCTCCAACGGCGGCGCGACTTGCTGGATCACCCCGTCCTTCATGACCACGATGCGGTCGCCCATGGTCATCGCCTCGACCTGGTCGT
>CALBHI010000109.1 GCA_937894535.1 uncultured Verrucomicrobiota bacterium | reverse complement strand
GCTCAGTTCGGTAGAGCAGAGGACTCATAAGCCTTTGGTCGGGGGTTCAAATCCCTCCTCCGCCACCAGCCTTCGCTTTCCGCTTCGCTCCAAGCTACGGCTTGGCAGGCCAGCTTGCGCCATGCGCCCCTGCACCATCACCGCGGCGCGACCACACGCAAGTGCATCCGATGGACGCTTAAACCGCCCACTTCCTTGTCCACCCGGGACGACCCGGCATGGTACGATGCCGTCATTCAGGAACGACCCATGCAACCATCAACACCACCTCCCGACTCCAGCCTTTTCCTCGCCATCGATCTTGGCGGCACCAAAACCGCGGTGTGTGTCGGCGATGCCACCGGCCGGTTGCTCCACAGCGAACGCATGGCCACCGAGGCGTCGGCCCCTCCGGAACAGTGGCGCGAACGCCTCGCCGGCCTCGTGGATTCCGTGCTGGCCACCGCAAACGTCCCGCTGCGCGACATCACCTCGGTCGGCCTCGCCGTGCCCGGCCCGATGAACGTCGCCTCCGGCCTGGTGCTGACCCCGCCGAACATGCCGGCCTGGCGGAAGGTTCCGGTGCGCGCCTGGGTCGAGTCCCTGACCGGCAAACCCGTCCACATCAACAACGACGCGAACGCCGCCGGCCTCGCCGAATTCCGGTTCGGCGAATTCCGCGGCACCCCGGACCTGATCTACCTGACGATGAGCACGGGCATCGGCGGCGGGATCATCTCCGGCGGCCGCCTGGTGCAGGGCGCCAATGACCTCGGCGGTGAAGTCGGCCACATGGTGCTGGATCCGCACGGCCCGCCCTGCCCGTGCGGCCAACGCGGTTGCCTGGAGATGTACTGCGGCGGCCGCAACGTGATCCTGCAGGTGCAGGCTGACCTCGCCGCCGGTGCCGTATCCTCGGTCCTCGACGAATCAAACGGCGACCCACAGGGCCTGACCCTCTCCGCCATCGCCCGCGCCGCGGCACGGCAAGACGCCCTCGCCCGGCGCTACTGGGATGTTTTTCTTGAGCGACTCGCCCAGGGAATCGGCATCCTCTGCATGTGCTACAACCCGTCGGCCATCGTGCTCGGCACGGCGGCGATCCACACCGGCGACCTGTTGCTGAAACCGCTGCGCGAACGCCTCGCCCGCTATGCCTGGCCGGAGGCCCTCGAACACCTCGCCATCCGGCCGAGCGCCCTCGGTCCCCAGATCGGCGAACTCGGCGCGCTCGCCCTCGCCCTGGAAGCATGATCGCACCTCCGGCCCGACACCTCACGCACCAGATCTCCGGGCCGATGACCCGCCGCCACGCCGGGGCGCTTGTCGCGCGGGCGGAGATGCGGTAGCATCCAATCATGGACTTGCTGATTCTGGTGGTGGCCCTGCTGCTGGGGGCGGCGGGCGGAGCTTGGGTGGCGCTAAGCCGGCGCAGGAAACCGTCATCCGAACGCACCCTGTTCTCGTCCATCGAGCAACTCAAGGCCATCGGCCAGCTTTCCGTCTTCAAGGCGGTGACCAAGGAGATCGTGACGGAAACCGACCACTCGTGGGGTTCGTTCGGCAAGAAATACCTGAGCTGGGTGTTGTCGCAGAAGAAAATGGCGATGATCTTCGAGTTCGAGATCGATTTCCGGTACGACCTGCGGCGTTCGGACTTCACCATCGCGGACCGCGGGGCGGGGGTTTACGAGCTGACCCTGCCTCCCTGCCAGTACGAAGTCCACATCCGCGACATCCGTTTCTACGATGAGCAAGGCGCGAAGTTCATGCCCTGGCTGGTGCCGGACCTGTTGAACGGATTTCTCGGCGCCGGGTTTTCCGAACAGGACAAGAACAACCTGGTCCGATCGGCCAAGGGCCACGCCGAAAAAGAGGCGCGCAAACTGATCGACTCCCTCCAGGCGGAAGTGCAGGCCTCGGCACGGGCCGTATTGTCCTCGATCGGCAAGGCGTTTGGCGCGCAGCAACTTACCTTTACCTTCGCCCGCGTCGAACAGCCCGACATCCACATCGCCTACCCGCAGCGCGCCGCCTGATCGTCCACCACCCCGGCCTACCCTCCAGCAGGTAAAATAATCCAGGGGACAAGGCTGGCACGATCCATTCTGCGCTTGCCTCCCATCCCCGCGGGGGAGATGCTGCACAGGTGAATGCGTCGCGGCCATCGAACGTCCGATTGCCCGAGAATCCGCCCTCCCGCGCGGCGACGTCCTCGTCCACACTGATTCCGCGACCGGTGGTTATGCTCCTGCATGCCGCCATCATCGGCACCGGCCTCTTTCTGCTCGTTTCCTCGTATGCCAACGAACAGGACGAGATGCGGACGGTCCTGCTCAACCGGACGTTGCGGGCCGCCGAGAGCATGAGTCCATCCCTGATCCGCACGCTGACCGGTAACGCGGAGGACCGGGACAAACCCGCCTACAAGGAAATCCGGAGGCAATTGGCGCAGCAACCGCTCATCTATCCCGACCTCCGTTTTGCGTACCTGATGGGACGCCACGCCGACGGCACGGTCGTCATCCTTGCCGATGATGAGCCGGAGGACTCGCCGGATTATTCACCGCCGGGCGACGTGTACACCGAGGCCACCCAGGAGGAACACCTGGTATTCGACCAGGGCATCGCCATGGTCCTCGGTCCGACCGCCGACCGGTGGGGCGTGTTCGTGACCGCGTATGTCCCCGTCTTCGAACCCTCCGGGAAACAGGTGCTGGCGTTGTTCGGCATGGACATCGACGCCTCGACCTGGCACCGCGCCTTGCTCATGAAAACCCTGCCGCTGGCCCTGGTTTTCGCCCTCATGCTCGTGGCCATGGCCATCTTCCGGCTCCTGTTCCTGCGCCGGCTCCAAGGTGCCTTGACCGCGCCGTGGTCTTCGCGCCTGGAAATCATCGCGGTCATCACGACCGGTGTTCTCATGACCAGTTTTCTTTGCCTGTACCTGTTCCGCTTCGAGCAGCGGCAGGTCCGCCTCAAGTTCGACCAGTTGGCGACCAGCGAATCCGACATGCTGGCCGAGCGCATCCGCAACATCCGGGACAATCACCTGGTCAGCGTGAGGCGGTACGTCGAAGCCAGCCACCACGTCACGGAAGAGGAATTCACCGCCTTCACCGCCGGCTTGCTGGACGATCCCATGATCACCCGATGGACCTGGCTGCCAACATCCTCGACACCGCTGGACGCCCATCTCCCGGTGTTGTCCAACCCGGCCCGGTCATCAACCGATACCGACCCCCGCCGGGATGCCGAGGATCCCGCGCATCGGGCCGCGATCGAGCGCGCCTCCCGCGAAGGACTAGCGTCTGGAACCACTCCCAACCCCGACGCCAACGTTCACCCGCACCGGATGTTCGTCTACGACAAGAGCACCGGACCGCTCAAGGGATTCGTACGGCTGGAGCTGGATCTGGGCGGCATGACCCCGCGACCCAGTACCCGCTCCCCCATCCATCACCACATGACCGTGTTGAGCGAACATGAACGACCGCTCACCCTTGACCATCTCGAGCGTTCCAACGAATCCATGCTCGAAGTGATTCGCCCGGTAAGCGCCTTCGGACACACCTTCCTCATTACCGCCCACCAACCGACCAACGCCATGGGCTACGCCACCCGGATCACGCCGCTGTTGGCGGCTGTTACGGGAGGCTCCATCACCTCGGCCATCGCGTTCCTGATCGGCGTACCGTTGCGGCGCAAGGAGGAATTGCAGCGGTTGGTGGACGAACAGACGCGGGCCATCAGCGAACGTGAACAGCAATTCCGCCTGATCGCCGAGTCGATGCGCGACGTAGTATGGGTGGTCGATCTGGAGCAGTGGAAGTACACCTACATCAGCCCCTCGGTGAAACGGCTGGGAGGCTATTCATCGGAGGAACTGCTGAGTCAGCCGCCGGACTTCACCCTGGTCGAGTCCCAACGCGACCACCTGATCGCACAACTCAAGGCGCGGGCCGCGGATTTCATCGCCGGCCGGATCGGCCCGGAAAATTACTTCATCGACGAAATCCTGCAACGGCAGCGGAGCGGGAAGATCGTCTGGACCGAAGCCATCACCAGCTTCACCCGCAATCCGGCCAACAACCGCCTGGAGATCCGCGGCACGACCCGCGACATCACCGAACGCCGCCAGGCGGAAATCGCCTTGCAGGAAAACCGGCGTTTCCTGTCCGACCTGATCGAGAACAGCGGGGCGTTGATCTTCGTCAAGAACCGGGACGGCGTCTACACGCTGGTCAACCGCCGCTGGGAAATCATCACCGGCATCCCGCGCGACCGGACCCTCGGCCACCGTGACGATGCGCTGTTCCCGGCCGGGTTGGCCGCCCACTTCGTTCTGGGCGATCAACAGGTTTTCCAGCACGGTACGTCCTACGAGCAGGAGGAGAGCATGGCGTTCACCGGCGACAGCCGCTGGTTCTTCACCATCAAGTTCCCGCTGCGCGATGAGAAAGGCGAGATCTCGGGCGTCTGTGGCATTTCCACCGATATCACCAGCATCAAGCAGGGAGAGGAACGGATGCGTGCCCAGTTCGAGGAACTGCAGCGCTGGCAGGATGTCATGCTGAACCGCGAATCCCGCATCATCGAACTGAAAAACGAAGTGAACCGGTTGTGCCAGCAGGCCAACCTCCCCCCCGCCTATGACCACACCTGAACACACCCCGGAACTGGCGGACCGGTACCGGCTGATCGTGGAAAACTGCCTGGAGGCCATCGCGGTCTGCCGGGCGGAACGCGACGACCAGGGCGTTATCACCGACCTGGTCTACCAGATGGTCAACCCCACCTTCTGCCAAATGGCCGGCAAACCGGTGGAGGACATTACCGGCCGCCGCATGTCCGACGTGTTCCCGGGGGTGCGCGAGGAAGGAGCAATAGCCCGGTACGGCGACGTGATCGACACCGGCCAGCCGTTCCGCGGTGAACGCCACTCCGAAAAGCTCCAGCGCCATGTGCTGGTACACGCCTTCCGGCTGGCTGACGATGAGCTGGCCATCGTATTCCTCGACCAGACGAAACAGAAGCAACGCGAATCAGTGATCGTTTCATCGGAACTCCGGTTCAAGGCGATCTTCGAAGGAACCAGCCAGGGCATTCTCGTGGTCGAGCGCGAATCCAAGATGCCGCGGTATGTGAATCCGGCGTTTTGCAGACTGCTGGGCTATACGCAGGAAGAGATGATGGCGATGCCCGTGCCGCGCCTGCATCCGCCCGACGTCCTCGATGCCGTCCGGGAGGATTTCGAAAGCCTCACCAAGCTCGGCTCGATGCGCGACCGCATCCTGCCCTGCGTGCGCAAGGACGGCACCATCATCTGGGCCGATATCCGGGCCAGCCTGGTGCGCATCGACGACGAGATCATGGTCATCGGCTTCTTCAATGACGTGACCCAGCAGCGCACCGCCAGCGAGGAACGCGAGCGGCTTCTCGAGCGCGCCGAGCAATCGCGCCGTGCCCTGCTCAGCGTGCTGGAGGACCAGAAACGCGGCGATCAGGAACGGGCGCGGCTGGCCTCGGCCATCGAGCAGGCGGCGGAAACGGTGGTCATCACCGATACCAAGGGGTTCATCCAGTACGTCAACCCTGCCTTCACCCGGGTCAGCGGCTACACCCGCGAGGAGGCACTCGGGCAACACACCCGCATCCTGAAAAGCGGAAGGCAGGACGAGGCCTATTACCAGCGGATGTGGAAAACCATCTCCGGCGGCCAGGTCTGGTCGGGCCGGCTCTACAACAAAAAGAAGAACGGGGAGATCTACCTGGAGGATGCAACGATTTCCCCGGTGTTCAACGCACAGGGCGAACTGAACTGCTTCGTCGCGGTCAAACGCGACATCACCCGCGAGGTCGAGGTCGAACACCAGCTCAACCAGTCACAACGCATGGAGCTGATCGGGCAACTGGCTGGTGGCGTGGCCCACGACTTCAACAACATCCTGCAGTCGATGCTCGGCTTCGCCGAACTGGCCATGACCGAAGAGGACACGGAAACGCTGCGCTCGACCTACCTGCCGGAGATCCACCGCGCCGGCCTCTCCGCGGCCGCGCTGACCCGCCAACTGCTGGCCTTCAGCCGCCGCCAGGTGCTGGAGCGCAAGGTGATTGATCTCAACGAACTCGTCGAGCGGATGGGCAAGATGATCCGCCGGGTGATCGGCGAGGACGTCAAGCTTACCCTCGCCCCGACCCTCCGCATCAACCCGGTTTTTGTCGATCCCGGACAGGCCGAGCAGGTGATCCTGAACCTGGTGATCAATGCGCGCGATGCGATGCCGGAGGGCGGCCAGTTGGAGATCGCCACCCGCGAGGTCGAGGTGACCGAAGAGGTATGCGCGACCCGCTCGGATGCGCAGCCCGGCCGTTTCGTGCAGCTAAGCGTGACCGACACCGGAACCGGCATGACCGCCGAGGTGCAACGCCACATCTTCGAACCGTTCTTCACGACCAAGGGTCTCGGCAAGGGAACCGGCCTCGGCCTGGCCACGGTCTTCGGCATTGTGAAGCAGCACGACGGCTGGATCAACGTGGACAGCGAACTCGGGCGCGGCACCCGCTTCGAGGTGTACTTTCCGGTTCACCAGGCGCATGCCGGCGTGGAGGATCATGGCATGCCGCCCCCGCCCCCGCGCGGCCAACAGGAACGTATCCTGCTGGTCGAGGACGAGGAGATGGTCCGGTCGATGATGGCCCGCCTGCTCCACCAGCATGGCTACGAGGTCCTGCTGGCCACGGATGCGGAGGATGCCTTGCAGGTCTTCCGCGAAGCGAGCCAGCCGATCGATGTAATCTGCTCGGACGTGGTGCTGCCCGGACGGAGCGGGTTCGACCTGGTATCGGAGCTGACCCGCGAATTCGGCCACCTGCGGGTGATCATGGTGAGCGGCTACACCGATGACCGGACCCGCTGGGCGGAGATCCGCGAACTAGGCTGGCGGTATCTCCAGAAGCCGATCAGTGCGCACCAGTTGCTGACCACGCTGCGCGAGGTACTCGAGCAGCCGTAACGACGGCCAGTCCGCGCACCACACGACGCCGCGCTTACGGCGCGGTCACGCCGATCCGGTACAGACGCAGTCCGTTGGTGGGCATGGACCCGGAGGTGGCCACGCTGAAATCATCGGTGAAGCTGTGCTCCCCGGCAGCCCCGCCGTGGTAATAGCGCCCGAACGGGATGTTGGTGTTGGCGAAGGCTTGCCACAGCCAGGCGCCGTTGGCGGATTGATCGGCGAAATACACCTGGTAGAGGCGGCCGCTCTGTGCTTGATGGACAATGACCTGGCGAGCACCCTCCGCAATGCCGCGGGTATCCGCGACGGTGAAGTACGAGGCGCCATTCCCGGGCTGCGTACCGGCGATGTATTCGTCGCGGTTGCTCAAGCCGTCGCCGTCGGGATCGAGTCCGGCATCGGCGGGATTCAGCGGATTGAGCGAGCGGGCCACCTCCCAGCCGTCGGGCATCTGGTCGCCGTCGCTGTCGGCGTTGAAGGGATCGGTGCCGACGAGGTATTCGTTGGTGTTCGCCAGCCCGTCGCCATCGGCATCACGCGCGGTCGCCTCGCTGAAGGCGACGGCCATCGAGAAATTCGTTGCGTTGCCGGTGTTGTTGGCCTCGACGATTTCGATCATCGGGAGCTCGCGGTTATCCCAGCCGCCCTGGAACACCGCGCCGGCATTGAGCGCGACGTTGGCGGCGCGCACGAGATAGGCCTCGCCGCCCTTGGTGTTGGCGAGGCCCTTGAACGAGGCGTCGCTCCGGCGCACGAGGTTGTCGGTGCCGTTGAACATGATGTCGAGCTGGTTCGGGCCGAGGCCGTTGCGGACGTACACGGTGCCGACGCTGTTGGAGATGGCGTAGGTGGCGACGGCGAGGTCGCGGCCGCGCGGAAGCTGGATGCGCTTGAGGATACGGCCGTCCTGCGAGCGGAAGGTCCACGAATCAGACCCGGCGACCGGGGCCACCGGCGCGGCATAGTCCATATCGATGTAGCCGCCGGTGGACTGGCCGGTGCTCCAATGGTCCTTGAAGACCGAGGTGCGGTTGTTGCTGGCGCCTTCGTTTTCGGACTCCTCGGGCGGATTGCTGATCGGCACGCCGATGACCATGCGGGCATCGCCGCCGTTCATGAACGGGTCATAGACAAAGGCCTTGATGACCCGGGCACCCCAGCGTTCGATGCAGAGGAACACCTTGTCGTTGCACAACACGTATTCGTGCAACTGGTCGTCGTCGAGGTCGGCGGCGTACACGGTGGTCTCCGGTCCCTGCGCGCCGCTCTTGATGGCGGCGATCCAGTCGGATGCGGCCTTCATCACCCCCATGTCGCGCACGTGGCCGTGCAGGCGCACCGCCCAGCCGGAGATCGGGTCATAGGTGGTGTCGGCGACGGAGGCATCGCAATTGCCCTGATTCGTACCCCGGTTGAAATCCACCTGGTAGTTGCGCGACTTGTACTGGTCGGGGTTCGCGTCCTCGTCGTGCCAGGCCGTCTCGTAGATCATCGCGCTGTACGACCACTCCGAAATCATTTTCAGGTAGGGGGAATTGGTGATCTGCTGGATGACGTCCCACGAGTCGCGGATCAGCGTGCCGGGCGTGTTCATGTCGCCATACTTCTTCATGCCGGCCGGAGCCCAGTTGTTGTGCACGGGAGGCACGCGGTCGAAGAAACTCTGTTCGAGCACGTTCGTGCCGCTGGTCAGGCCGTAGTACCAGTGGTCGTAGTCCTGTTCGCTGGCGCGCTTCAGCCATTCGTAGGTTTGGGACGACTTGTCGTAGACGTAGCCGTGGTCGATGACCCAGCTCGGATCGTTCACCGCCCAGTCGAGGACGTCCTTGAGGTTCTTGATGTCGATCCACGGCTTGTTGGCGGCCCAGCGCAGGGTGCGGTGGAACTGGTCGGCGTTGTTGTTGGGCAACGGCGAGGCGAAGGAATTGCCGGCGAGTGCCTCCCAGTCGTCGAACACGATGGTGATCTGGGACGAGTCGGGATTCAGCGCCTTTTGGAGCAACGCATACCGGGTGTCGAGGGCCATGCCGCCGTCGTCGTTGCCGAACTTCGACTGATCTTCGCGGTCGTTGATCATGAAGGTGTACACGCCGTTGATCTTGTGGATCTTGTGGTGGTAGGGCTCCTCATCGTTGCCCTGCCCGCCGGCCCAGCGGCCGCAGTTGAAATCATCCCAGCCGGGGTTGTTCTGCTCGTTGGGATAAAACCACCAGTGCAGGTGGGTCACTTCATCGAGGTAGGTGGCGGTGAAACCGCTCTGCTCGATGTCCTCGAAGGTCTTGCCGGTCAGCGGGCCGGAGGCGGAGACGCGGGGGTGGTTGGTCTGGGTGCGGATGACGCGCTCCGGGACATGCATGACCTTCATGTCCTGTTCGGTCAGGCCGAATACGTGTTCGATGAGCTGGCTGTTCTGCTCGATGCTCTTGCGGTTCACCTCGCCCTCGAAGTACGGCATGATGTGTTCGGCGAGTACACCGCCGATCAGCGAACCGGGGCCGGTGGTGACGAAGTTCTTGCAGCGCTGCATGAAGGTCGGTCCGTCGCGGCTGGGATAACC
>CALBHI010000108.1 GCA_937894535.1 uncultured Verrucomicrobiota bacterium | reverse complement strand
GCCACGGTCCCGCCGCCGCCCGCAACGCCGGCCTCGCCGTCGCCCGCGCCCCGTGGATCGCCTTCCTCGACAGCGACGACACGTGGATGCCGGAAAAGCTCGCGCACTTCCACGCTGCCATCGCCGACGGCGTCACGCTGATCGGAAGCAACTACTGGATGATCGGGGACCGGCCCGAGGAGAACCGGACCATGTGGGACTTTCTCGAGCAGGTGATGATTCCGTGGTGGCGTGGCGATCCGCTGATCCGGCAGGTCATCCCCGCCGACGCGCTCGCCGCCGACCGGTCGCGCCTCACCGATCCCTTCACCATCCGCCGCATGACCCTCGGCGGCTACCTGTGGCCGTCAACCACCTCGGTGATGGTGCGGCGCGATGCCGTCTTCGATGCCGGGGGCTTCGACGAACGCCTCGCCCGCACCGAAGACATGGACCTCTGGCTCAACCTGCTCGACCGCGGAAACTTCGCCTACATCGACCAGCCTCTCGCCCGCTACAACACCACCGGACGCGATGCCGGACAGGGCCCGCGCTACGATGAACAAGCCCCGGAGCGGAAACACACCGCCTACCTGGAAATGAAAGCGCACCTGAATTTCTTGAAAACCCTGCCGCGCCGTTTCGACCTCGACGCCCCTGCGCGCGCCTTCTGGCACGACCGCATCCGCGCCTACCACGCCTACTGCGCCAAGGCCGCCGACCCGGCCCACCCCTGGCGCGCGCGCTGGCACCGCTGGCGCAGCTCCGCCCGATCGTAATACACGAAAGCGGGATAACCTCAGTCGCGTTCCGCGCTGAAGTGCAACGCCAACGACATCACGTACATGAGCGGCGGCAGGCAGATCATGATCGCAAAACTGTTGCCACCGGCCGGATTCGGATTCAGCCACGCCCGCAGGGCAAAGGCCAACACCACCATCCACACCAGCGAACCACCCACCAGCAAAAATCCCGACATCGACGATAGAAAACGTTTCATGATCAACTCCTCATGGTCCCATCACCATACCATCATCATACCGCAATACAACCCACGAGTTAAACATTTTATCAAACCGATTGACACAGTTGCGCCACAACAATTTATGACCGCAATACGAAGTCATGGTTCGAGCATTTTCGACCCACCCCTTCCATCTTCCGTTTTCCGTCTTCCGTCTTCACCATTGCCCCCTCGCCGTGCTCCCGCCATGATACGGCCCCATGTCGAAGTTACCGAATACCGGCACCAGCATTTTCACCGTCATGTCGGCCTTGGCGGCTGAACACGGGGCGCTAAACCTGTCGCAGGGGTTCCCGAACTTTCCGGTCGATCCGCGCCTGCGCGAGGCGTTGCAGCGCGCCGCCGCCGGCGAACACCACCAATATCAGCCGATGCCCGGGCACCGAGGCCTGCGCGAAAAGATCGCCGCGCTGATCGCCCGCTTTTACCAGCGCACGCTCGACCCCGACCGCGAGGTGTTGATCACCGCCGGCGCGACCCAGGGCCTGTTTTCCGCGATCCAGGCGCTGACTGTTCCCGGCGACGAGGTCGCGATGCTCGACCCGTGCTACGACAGCTACGAACCGTCGGTGCTGATGGCCGGGGCGCGCCCGCTCCACATCCCGCTGGATCACCAGTTCCTCCCCGACTGGGATCGCATCGGCGCCGCCCTCTCCGACCGCACCCGCATCCTGATCATCAACAACCCGCACAATCCCTCCGGCCGCGTCTGGCGTGCGCACGACACCGAGGCCCTCGCCGCCCTGCTCGAACGCCACCCGCGCCTGCTGGTGCTCTCCGACGAAGTGTACGAGTTCATCACCTTCGATCACCCGCACCGGTCGGTCCACCAGCACCCGGCCCTGCGCGACCGCAGCATCGTCGTGTCCTCGTTCGGCAAGACCTTTCACATCACCGGCTGGAAGATCGGCTACGTCACCGGTCCCGCCGCGCTGATGGAGGAAATCCGCAAGGTGCACCAGTTCGTTGTGTTCTGCGTCAACAGCGTCGCACAGGCCGCGCTCCACGACTACCTCGACCAGGTCGACGCCGGGAGGCTGGGCGGTTTCTACCGCGACAAGCGCGACGCCTTCCGCGGCCTGCTCGCCGGCAGCCGTTTCGAACTGTTGCCCTGCGAGGGGTCCTACTTCCAGGTGGCGCGGTACGGGGCGATCTCCGATGAACCGGACACCGCGTTCTGCCGCCGCCTCATCCGCGAACACGGCGTCGCCACCATCCCGCTCTCCGTGTTCCATGCCGACGGCCGTGACGACCGGATGATCCGGTTCTGCTTTGCCAAGGATGCCGACACCCTCACCCGCGCCGCGGAGCGTTTATGCGCGATCTGACCGTCACCCTCGTCCAGGCCCGCCAGCGCTGGGAAGACCAGCAGGCGAACCTCGACCACTACGACACGCTGCTCGCCGCGCCCGGCGCGACCGACCTGATCCTGCTGCCGGAAATGTTCCACACCGGCTTTTCCTCCGCTGCCGACCGCCTTGCCGATCCGTGGCCGGAAGGTCCCGGTCTCGCGTGGTTGCGCGCCAACGCTGCCCGCACCGGCGCTGCCGTGTACACCTCGATGATGGCGCGCGAAGGCGGACGCGCCTTTAACCGCGGCGTGTTCGTCGAGCCGGAAGGGGTCGTGCACGTGTACGACAAGCGCAAGACATTCGGCCTCGCCGGCGAAGACCGGATTTTCACTGCGGGCGACCGTGAGACCATCGTCGCCTTCCGCGGTTGGCGCATCCAATTGCAGATCTGTTACGACCTGCGGTTCCCGGAAATCGTGCGCAATCGGCTAGGTCCCGACGGCACGCCCGCCTACGATCTGATCCTGTATGTGGCCAACTGGCCGGCCCGGCGCGCGCTGCACTGGAGGACCTTGCTGCCCGCGCGGGCGATTGAAAACCAATGCTGCATCGCCGCGGTCAACCGCGTCGGGCAGGACGGGAACGGACTGGAGTACCGCGGGGATTCGGTGACCGTGGATGCGTTGGGCCAGGCCGACTGGTGCGTGGAAAACGAGGAGGCCATGGTCACGCGGACCTTGTCGCGTGCGGCGCTCGAGCAGACCCGCGCCGCGCTGCCGTTCCTCAAGGACGCGACGGATTCGCGCGCGCCTCGCGCAGCGCGGTAAAGCCGCCGCCGTTCACCACGTTGGTGTAGCCACGGGCCAGCAACCCATCGAGGGCGAGACCGGAGCGGCGGCCGGTGCGGCAATACACCACCACCGAACGCCCCTTGTCCTCGCCGATCGCTTCGACCAACGCATCGGTGCGCTCGTGCGGAATGTTCAACGCGCCGTCGAGGTGCCCGGCCTTGAACTCCTCCTCGGTGCGCACATCGATCACCAGCGCCCCGCCCCGGATCGCCTCCCAGGCCGAACCGGTCGGATCACCCGCCCAGATCTTCCCGCGCACCGCCAGCAGCGCCAATACCACAAACAACGCGAACAACAGATGCTTGCTCATGAAATAACCCTACTCCATCAACCCCGCACCCACAAGCCCCCCAAAAGGGGTCAGACCTATAATTTTCTCATTGCCTGATTTTAGGGCCATCTGCATGGTGTCGGCCATGCCTAGAAAAACACGTATTGAATATCCCGGCGCCATCTACCACATCATCAGTCGCGGAAATTATCGAAAAGCCCTCTTCGATGTTCCGGGCAGTGGCGCAGCGTTTGAGAGCACGATGCTGAAAGCCGCCGAGCGCTTTCACTGGCGCATTCTGGCTTATACCATCATGAGCAATCATTACCACATGGCCCTGGAAACGCCGGAAGCAAACCTGGTGGCGGGCATGAAATGGTTGCAGGGTACGTTCGCTGTCCGGTTTAACCGGTTCCATGACGAGCGAGGGCATGTGTTCCAGGGTCGCTATCAGGCTATCCTTGTCGAGGAGGGACGTCCCCTGCTCGGCCTGATTCATTACATTCACCTGAATCCGGTGCGTGCCGGTTTGTGTCCGATCGAAGCGCTGCGCAGGCGACCACTCTCAAGCTATTTCCACTACTGGAAAAAGGGCGCGCCCTCCTGCCTGTGTCGGGAGTCCGTGCTGTCGTTGGCGGGATTGCCGAATACCATGGCGGGCATGCATGCCTACGAAGCACTGCTCGGATCGCTCGATGAAGCCAACCCCAAGAAGCGTGCGGAAATGCATCGGCAATACCAGCGCGGTTGGTTCCTCGGTTCGAAGGAATCGAAGCGGCAGTTGGTCCGGGATATCACGGCGGCAAACCCGCACACCGCATTGACCGGCCGCGACAGGCATGACATGAACGAGGATAAATGGGATCTCGTGGTCCAGCAGGAATTGCGCCGGCTGAAAAAATCCGAGGCGGATATCGAACGCGATCCAAAGGGATCTGACTGGAAAGCAACCATCGCCAGGGTATTGCGCCACCACCATAACGCCAGCAATCCATGGATCGCCCGGCGGCTGAACATGGGTCATCCCACACGGGTCAGCATGGCCACCAGCAAGGCGATGAGAAAATTATAGGTCTGACCCCTTTTTGCGGGCAGTGAAACC
>CALBHI010000107.1 GCA_937894535.1 uncultured Verrucomicrobiota bacterium | reverse complement strand
GACGAGCATCAACATCATGAAGATTTCACTGTCCCCAAAATTGTATTCAACCAACCCGTTGAACATCATCGCGGCAAACGCCCCCAACACCCCGAGCCCGAGACCCGTCCGCACCGGATCCGCCACCGCCTCGCTCCCTGCCCGGGCGGCCCGCCACGCAGCCACCCCGATGGCCGCCATCCACGCCGTCCACACCGCCAGCCCGAGCCAGCCCAACTCCAGCGTAACCTGCATGAAATTATTGTGCAGATGGTTCAACCGCGGCTCGACCCGCTCCGACACCGCGAGGAAATCCTCGTGCTTGACCGCCTTCCAGCCGACCCCAAACGGATGCGTGGCAATCAACTCCGGCCCCACCTCCGTCCACAACAACATCCGGCCGCCCCGCTCGATGTCGAATTCGCGCCCGATCTGACCCACCCGCTCCCGCACCGCCGGCGAAAGCAATACCATTGCGAGCACCGCCCCCGCCCACACCACCGGTTTCCACCGGCGACTCACCAGCGCGATCACCACCAACCCGCCCAAGGTCGCCGTCCACGCCCCGCGCTTGAAATGGATCAACAACCCCGCCGCACTGAACAGCAAGGCCGCCGCGGTCGGCGGATACCGCATCGACCACGCCCCGCCTAGCACCAACCCGGCCACCAGGCACAACCCCACCATGTAGAACTGCGGATCCCGCATGTTACCGGTGAGGAACAACGGCACGTCCATCGACACCAGCACCGGTACCCGAACCAGGTCGTAGGCCGCCTTGAAACCGATGCCGATCATGAACATCCCGGCCATCCGCAACAACCAGCCTTGTGCCTGCTCACGCGGCATCCGGCTGACCATCCACGGCACCGCCCAGGCCAGGCACAACACAAGAAACCGGTTCCATTTCCCGATGGATGACGAGGGACGGATACCCATCAGGCTGGTCACCACCACGATCGCCAGGAACGCTAGGATCAACGGGGCGAAGACATATCGCGGACGCGACGCCCGCGGCGTCCGCCACCATGCCACCATGGCCAGCGCCGAGCCGAGATACGCCACCGGCTGCACCAGCACCAGCGACAACGGCAGGAGCAACGCGGTGAGCAACAGACACCCGCCGACCCAACGATCTAGCCGGGTTTCGTTCATGGCGCGTGGACCGGCTCCTTCACCGTCGTCCGCTTGGCCGCCTGCTCACGCATGAAGTCCATGACCGCCCCTCGCGTATCAAACGGCAACATTTCCAGCCGCGACTCCGGCTGGTCGGCCAGCCGCCGCGCCGCCAGGTTGCGCTCCCCGCCCGACGCCAGCACGTAGCTGTTCATCGCCACCCGGTACCGCTTGCGCGCATGCAACGGTTTGCCCTCAAGGTCGCGCAATTCACCAATCACCGGACGCCCATCCGCGCCTGCCGCGACCTCGTACGTGAACCCGTACGGACCGAGCGACATCGCGCCGAGCGGCCGCTTATGGTTGTCAGCCAGGATCTCCCGGATCTCCTGCGGCGTCAGCGACACCACGCCGATGGTGTTTTCGTACGGAACAATCCGCCACGCATCGCGCCGCTGCAAGGCCCCCGGCTCGAGCGGCTTGTCGTCCAAGCTCCCGTGCAATACAAAATCCGCCCCGCTGGCCTTGGCGATCGCTGCGGCGATCAGCTGCTGCATCGACGACCGCCCAATCGCGTCCGGCGCGGGATCCAGCCGTTCGCCCCACTCCGTCCACGGCTGGTCCAGCTCCGCCGCCGCCGCGGCCAGCTCGTTGCTCCACCGCGCCAGCAACCCCTCGTGGTACGGCACCGAGGCATCCATCAACTCCAAGGCCCCCTTCTTCTCCACCACCGTCTTGCGCACCGTGTCGTAGGTCAGCGATACCCGCCCCAGCCAAATCCCGTAATAACCGGCCTGGCTGTACAGCACCGGTCCGTACCGCATGTCCTCGACCGGCGTGTGGGTGTGTCCGCCCAGCATCACATCGATCTCGGGAAATGCCGCGGCGATCGCCTTGACCTCGTTGGCGAAATCATCCCCGCGGTTGCGGAACCCCTGGTGCACCGCAGCGACAATGACATCCGGCCGCTCGGCCTTCACCATCGGCATAACCGCGCCCAGCGTCTCGACCGATCCGCGAAACAACGCCCCATCCAGCAGGTGCGACCGCGACCAGCGCGGAATGCCCGGCGTGGTGAGGCCGATGATCGCGACGCGGATGCCATCCACCTCGCGGATGACAAACGGCTGGACCTTCGGCAACCAGTTGGCCTCGGGCGAGGGAAATCCGAGATTGGCCGCGAGGAATGGCACCTCCACCTGGTCGTGGCGCGCCCGCAACAGCTTCGTTCCCCAGTCGATCTCGTGGTTGCCCAGCACCCATGCATCGTAGGCCAGCTCGTTGAGCGCATCGATGAGCAGCCGCCCGTCGGTGAGGTAACTTTCCGGCGCCCCCTGGAAGGTGTCGCCGCAATCGATCAGCAGGGTGTTCGGGATCTCCGCGCGCAGTTGCCCGATCCGGGCCGCGCACCGCAGCACGCCCCCGACATCGGCCTGTCCCTCGTAGGTCGCGGTCGGCCAAATATGGCCGTGCAGGTCGGTGGTGTGCAGGATGGTGAGTTCGACCAGGCGGGCGAAGGCCGGGATGGATACAATCCATCCGGTTACCAGCAGACAGAGGATGCGCTTCATGGTGGCCATGATGCCACGGCGCGCGCCGTCAGGCAATCTTGAGGGTGGAGTCGTCCAGGCCCATCGTGACCCGCTGGTCGCTGACCATGGCCTTGGTGATCCGGACGTCCTTGAGGTCAGCCTTCATCGGGATCTCGTACATGATGTCGAGCATGATGTGCTCGAGGATGGCCCGCAGCCCGCGCGCCCCGGTGCCCTTTTGCAAGGCGATCCGCGCCATCTCGCGCAACGCGGTGTCGGTGAAGCTCAGCGAGACGCCCTCAATGCCCAGCAACTTGGCATACTGCTTGGTCATCGCGTTTTTCGGCTCGGTCAGGATCCGCACCAGATCGTCCTCGGTCAAGGCCTCGAGCATCGACACCACCGGCAGGCGGCCGATGAATTCCGGGATCAACCCGAATGCGACGAGGTCCTCCGGCTCGACCCGCGCCTGCACCGTGCCACGCTTGGCCGCCGCGGCTGCCGCCGCACCCGCCTCGCCGACAAACCCGATGACGCTCTTGCCGAGCCGCCGCTTGAGGATGCTTTCCAGTCCGATGAACGCACCGCCGACGATGAACAGGATGTTGTCGGTGTTGAGCTTGATGTATTCCTGCTGCGGATGCTTGCGGCCTCCCTGCGGCGGCACGCTCGCCACCGTGCCCTCGAGGATTTTCAGCAGCGCCTGCTGAACGCCCTCGCCCGACACGTCGCGGGTGATCGACGGGTTGTCGCTCTTGCGCGAGATCTTGTCGATCTCGTCGATGAAGATGATGCCCATCTCCGCGCGCTGCACGTTGAACTCGCTGGCCTGGAGCAGGCGGAGCAGGATGTTCTCGACATCCTCGCCGACATACCCGGCCTCGGTCAGCGTGGTCGCGTCCGACATGCTGAACGGGACGTCGAGAATCTGGGCCAGCGTCTTGGCCAGCAGCGTCTTGCCGCTGCCGGTCGGACCGATGAGCAACACGTTGCTCTTCTCGATCTTGACGTCGTCGCCCAGGTTGCCGCCCTGGCTGTGGCGGATGCGCTTGTAGTGGTTGTGCACCGCGACTGACAGCACCTTCTTGGCGTGGTCCTGCCCGATGACATGCTGGTCGAGTGCGGCCTTGATCTCGTGCGGCTTGGGCACCGCAACCTCGGCGCCCTTGGGCTTGCGCACCCGGCGGGTGTCCGAGCCCTCGCGGTTGATCAGCGAGCCGCACAGCTCGACACACTGGTCGCAGATGTGGACCCCCGGACCGGCGATCAACTTCTCGACCTCGGTCTGCGCCTTGCCGCAGAACGAACACTTCGGCTGTTCGGCTCGGGTGGACATGCGGCCTACTTGTCTTTCTTCTCGGCGGCGGCGCGGGACAGCACGGAGTCGATCAACCCGTACTTCTTCGCTTCCTCGGAGGACATGAAATTGTCGCGGTCAGTGTCGCGGCTGATATCCGCGGCGGACTTGCCGCAATGGTGGGCGAGGATTTCGTTCAGCCGGTCGCGCAAGCGCAGGATTTCCTGCGCCTGGATGCTGATGTCGGTCGCCTGGCCCTGCGCTCCGCCCCACGGCTGGTGGATCATGATGCGCGCATTGGGCAGGGCAAACCGCTTGCCCGGCGCCCCGGCGGCGAGCAACACCGCGCCCATGCTGGCGGCCTGGCCGACGCAGTAGGTCGTCACCGGACACTTCACGAACTGCATCGTGTCGTAGATCGCCAACCCGGCCGTCACCGAACCGCCCGGCGAGTTGATGTAGAGGTTGATGTCCTTCTCGGCATCCTCGCTCTGCAGGAACAGCATCTGGGCGATGACCAGGTTGCTGATGTCATCGTTGATTGGGGTGCCGATGAAGATGATGCGCTCCTTGAGCAGGCGCGAATAGATGTCGAAGGCGCGTTCGCCGCGCCCGGTCTGCTCGATCACCATCGGAACCAACACGGAATTGTTCATGGCAAGCTCCTTGTTCGGGAAATGGATCAAACCGCGGCCGCCTGAGGTTTCTGCAGGTCGGCCAGCATCTTCAGCGACTTCGAGGCCAGCAGGTCGTCACGGACATCGGCCAGCCGGTTGTTCTTGACGATGTTCTCCTTCACCTTGGCCGGATCCTTGCGCTCGCGCAGGGCCATGGTGCGGATGAAGCCGTCGATCTCCGCTTCGGTGACCGTCATCTTCTCGGCTTCGGCGATCTTCAGTAGGATGTAGCGGATCTTGAGCTTCTCCTCGGCGGTCTTGGCCGCGTTGGCGAAAATCTGCTCGCGGTTCTGCTCGATCACCCCGCGGTCCACCCCGCGCTCCGAGTTGTACTCGACGACGTCATAGACTTCCTCGGCGGTGCGGCGCTGCACGATCGACTCGGGCAGGTTCATCACCGTCTCCTCGAGCAACTTCTTGCAGATCTCGTCCTGGATCCGGCGCTCCTCCTGCGAACTCTTCATGCGCGCGAGGTCGTCCTTGATGCGCTGGCGCATCGCGGCCACCGACTCGGTGCCCATGGTCTTGAGGAATTCCTCGGTCAATTCCGGAAGCTGCTTGCGCTCGACCGCCAGCACCTCCACCGCGTAGGTGGCTTGCTTGCCGGCCAGCGACTTCTCGACGAATTTCTCATCGAAGTTCGCCACGATGGTGCGGTGTTCGCCCGCCTTGGCACCGGTCAGGCCATCGACGAACTCCGGTATGAAACTGTATTCGGGATCGAGGATGACCCCGAAGTTTTCGGCCTTGGCCAGCACCCCGAGGTTGCTGTTGCCGATGTCCAGCGGCTGGCCGTCCACCGTCGCAGTGTAGTTGACCATGACCCGGTCGGACTTCTCCGCCACCCGGCCCTCTTCGGCCACAAAGGTCGCCATGCGGTCGCGCATCCGCTCGACCACCTCGTCGATGGCCTCCTCGGTCACGTCGGCCGGCTGGGCCTCGACGCGGATGCCCTTGTAGGCGGGAAGCTCGAAATCCGGCACGACGTCCACGGTGATCTGGAAGCCGAACGGCTTGCCTTCCACCGGGTCGGACTCGGTTACGTCGATCACGTTGGCCACCTTCAGCTTCTCCTGCTGCAACGCCGCCTGGTAACCGCTCGGGATCAGGCGCTCCTTGGCTTCCTTCAGGATGTCCTTGCGGAAGTGGCGCTTGACCAGGTCCACCGGGGCCTTGCCGACGCGGAAACCGGGAATGCGCGCATAGCGCTGATACCCGCTAACAATCTCGGAAATCGTGGTTTGCACCTGCTCGGCAGGCACTTCAATGCTGACTTGTTTGCGGCAAGGTCCAACGACCTCAACGTGTATGTTCATGATCTGGGGCTCCTGAAATCAAAGCGGGCTAACATAGGCCAGCACGTAGGCCGCCGCAAGTGTAAAAGGTTCAGGCAACGGGATCGGCATCGACCGCACCACGTACGATGGGATTCACGGCCTGATGAAGGCGCTCCCGATCTCCGGACCGGCCAGACCCCTTCAGGATTTCCCCATCAAGGTCTCTTACCGTAAAGGACAGATTTACGGAGGTAGGCATTTCCGCATCCACACTCATGGTACTGATACAATACGTTGAATGGCATCGGCAGGATTTAGGATGTCCACGCCCTTCCAGCGGCCAAGCTTCAGCAAATGGTTGTCGCCAGAAACAATCAGGTCCGCGCGGGAGGCCAGGGCGCAGGCGAGAATGACGTCATCGTCCGGGTCTTCAGTAATTTGCTTCACCCTCACCCGGGGCGTGACAACCTCGCATAGCAGATGGATTTCCTCCAGCAGCAGCAGGACTTGATTCGGTGACAGTCCGAACTTCGGGCGGCACAAAACATCGCGCACCTCATCAAGAATGGCCAGCGAAGTAAAGAACCGCACGCGCTCGCCCATGGCCATTTTCAGAAGCTGTTCGGGCGGACCGCCAAACAGGAAACCCGAAATGATGACGTTTGAGTCCAGAACCACCCGCAATGGACTCACGAACGGACGGCCTTGCTCTTGCGGTGGGCGCGGATTTCCTTGGCAACATCATCCGGAGTCAGGCCCTTTGCCTCCGCTGCATTATGTCCCATGGCAAGTACATCATCAAAGCGGCGCTTGCGCTGGATGTAAGCCCGGGCGGCCTCGCGCAGGAATTCAGATCGATTGCGCGACTCCATTCTGGCCATCACGTCGATTTCGCGGAGCAGGTTTTTCTGAAACGAAACATTGACGGTTGTCGTATTCATCACGCATTCCTTAAGACAGAACATACAAAGCTTGTATGTAGCACGTCAAGCGGCCGGTCCGTGGAATCATGGTGCCCTGCCGAGGATAACCTGCCGATGCATTCAACCACCACGATCACCCTCCACCGGGTCAGGCGGCCTCGGTGTCGAGATCGGAGGGGTGGCCGGGCGGTCGTGCCGGTAGGCCCACCGCACCACCGCATCCGCCCGGGCCAGCAGGAAAAATCCAACGAGGATGGCGCCGGTTCCAGAGAGCAGGTAGTAGAGCTTGGTGAGCAGGTCGAGCGAATCGTCGTTGAGCAACGCAGCGAGCAGG
>CALBHI010000106.1 GCA_937894535.1 uncultured Verrucomicrobiota bacterium | reverse complement strand
CGTCCACGAAAGTACGGCCGGGAACACATGCTCCAGGTAATGCAGGACCAACCGGCGTTCGTCGGCCAGCGACGGCTTCTCGAGAAAAATCTCGCCGGTGCGCCACAACCGCTCCAGGCAGGCCTTCGCCCGGTCCTGCAAGGCGGCGCGTTCGGCATCGCTCCACATCGTGTTTTCCAATTCGACCAGCAGCCGGTAGAGGACGCGGTGATGCTCGAGCACGGTCTGGCGTTTTGCTTCGGTCGGATGTGCGGTGAGCACCGGTTCAATCCGGACCTCGGACAGGAGCGATGCCAACCGCTCGGGCGGCGTGCCGGTCGTCGCGGCTCGCCGCAACACCTGATCCCAGGAACCGGGGTCATCGGCCAGCAATCCTTCATCCTCATAGCCACGGCGGCGCTGCGCCACCGCGTTTTCCTCGGCCTGGTTCAGCAACTGGAGGGAAATCGAAAAGGCCTGGACGCAAGCCTCGGAGATTTCCTCGGGAAACGTTCCGTCGACTCCCGCCGGATCGGGGGAGGTCCACGGGAGCGTGCGGGCGACTTCTTCAGCGCCGACATCCTCCAACACCTCGCGAAACGCACCCATCAGAAAACGAAGGGTGGTCTCGGTCTTTTTGTATGTTTCCAGCATATCACCTCGGCAAACCTGCCGGACAGGGCGGTGAAGGGTACCTGTACAATGCCTCACCGAAGCCGGCATGAACAACATGCATCAACGGGCGCAACAGTAGCGGGAGGGATACCGCGATCAAGCCAAACCGGAAGTACGTCCACCAAAACCGCAATGACGGAAGAATTCCAGGATAAGCCCCCCTCCCGATGTATGCCTGCAACCGATCCGGACATCAGCCACATCCTCGGAAGCCCGGACTACATGCCCAGCCACATCAACACGGCCCTCATCCGCACCAGCGAAACCATCTCCCTCCAGGGAGGCCACCTGCCGACCGGCATCAGGCAAGGCATCTAACCCTGGGAACAACGATCGGTCAGCCACCAGGGCGACGCGGTGGCGACCGTGCTCGGCGCGTAACCGGCGACGGTGCGGATCAGGAGGCGTCCGGCTCTGGAGTGTGTTGATCGCGCAGGTCATCGATAAACCATTCCTCCACATGCCGGCGGGCCCACGGCGTTTTGCGCAGGAAGGTCAAACTCGATTTGATGGTCGGATCATACGTGAAACAGCGCACCGGGACCCGGTAGGCCATTTCCTCCCATCCGTACCGCTCCACCAACGTGGTCACGATGTGCTCCAGGGTGATGCCGTGCAGCGGATCGCGGGGATTGTACGTGGGTTGGGTCATGGAGCAATGTATGCGGCGATCGTCCGCGACGATCAATCCCAAACCAACACGCATCGAAACACAACTGTTCCGGAGGCGCGAGGTCCGACTCACCCGGCCACAGAGTAAAACGAGCAGTCGACGATGCAGTAACCGGTCAAAGGGACAGTGCGCCCCTCTTTTTGGTGTTGAGCTTGAGCGTCTATGAATTTACGAGCGCTTCGCGCAGCATTAGCCGCAGCGCCTTTTTGCCAGACGAGGTCTTGAAATATCCTTCGCGGCGAAGCGCATCGTCTTTACTGGCATGATACTCGCAGTAAATCAGTTCGAATGGACGCCTCGGCGCGGTTGCATCGGATTGACCGTTCATATGCTCGGTAAGCCGACGGCGAATGTCCGTGGTAAAACCGATATAGAGGAGACCGTCTTTCTGGCTCTTGGGAATATAGACGCAGAATGGCAGTTTTTTCATCGCGAGTGTGTCTTTATCCAGAGTCAGGGGCACCCCTGAAGTAGAAGTCGGTTCTAGA
>CALBHI010000105.1 GCA_937894535.1 uncultured Verrucomicrobiota bacterium | reverse complement strand
ACATCCTCGGTTGCGTGGCGCTCCGCACGTATCCGACCAAACCGAAACCGATCGCCGAGCTCGAATGCCTGTTCGTCGCCGAATCCCACGAGAACCAGGGTATCGGCCGCAAACTCATGAACTTCATCGAGAACCAGGCCCGGATCATGGGCGTCGAACGCCTCTTCGCCTTGTCCACCCAGGCCTTCAATTACTTCAACCAGAAGGGCGGCTTCCTGGTGGGCGATCCTTCGATGCTACCGGCTGACCGCCAGGCGATCTACAGCAAGAGCGGCCGTCAATCCCGCGTGCTGTACAAGGACCTCGCCTAGAGGTTCGGCGTGACCGGCACCCAGATCATCACCCGCCATCCGGCGGGAACCGGGGAATGGGTGCTCTGGAGTGATCCGGTTGCCACCTTCACAACGGACAAGCTTTCCGACGTGGTCGAATTGCTGCATGCCGTATCCGATGAAGTCGCCCGCGGTCGCCATGCCCTTGGGTATCTGGCCTATGAGGCGGGTGCCGCCTTCGACCCGCACTTTGCGACACGTCCGGTGGATCCGTCCCCTTCACTTCCCCTGCTCTGGTTTGCCGTGTTCGATGGATTCGCGCCGTACACACCAACCGAACCCGCGCCTGTTCCACGCCTCACATGGCGACCTGGCCTCAACCGCACGGACTACCGCCGCGCCCTCGCCGTGATCAAACGCCGCATCGCCGCGGGTGACACCTACCAGGTGAACTACACGTTTCCGCTGCGGGCAGAGGGCCAACCCCCGATGCGCGACCTCTTTTTCGCCCTCATCGGACGACAACCCTCCCCGCTGGCCATGTTGATCGAATCGCCCGGCTTCAGCATCGCTTCGACCTCGCCCGAGCGATTTTTCTTTCTGGATGGCCATCGCATCCGTGTCGATCCAATGAAGGGGACCTGTCCACGCGCTGCACTTCCCGAACTCGACCGGCAGGCCGGCGCGGCCCTGCGCGCCTCCGAGAAAAACCGCGCCGAAAACGTGATGATCGTCGATATGATGCGCAACGACCTCGGCCGCATCGCCGAATCCGGCAGCGTGCAGGTCGCCTCGCTGTTTGATGTGACGCCGTGGCCGACACTGTGGCAAATGACCTCAACGGTGACCGCCACCACCACCGCCAGCGTGCCCGAACTCTTCCGCGCCTTGTTCCCGTGCGCTTCGATCACCGGCGCCCCCAAGCTCAAGACGTCGGAGATCATCGCCGCGCTCGAAACCGGCCGGCGTGGTATCTATACCGGAGTGATCGGCCGGTGGTCGCCCGGTCGCCAAGCCGAATTCGCCGTAGCCATCCGCACCCTCGTTTCCAATCATACCACCCGCACCCTGACCTACGGAGTAGGCAGCGGTGTGGTCTGGGATTCCGAACCCGATGAGGAATACCGCGAGTGCCTGCTCAAAGCCCGCGTGCTGACCGGAACACCCCCCATCTTTCAATTGCTGGAAACGATACGGTGGGAACCTGGATCCGGATATATCCTGCGCGATCGCCACCTCGATCGCATGGCATCATCGGCCGCACATTTCCACCGGCCGTTCCCGCGCGACCGGATTATCCGGAAACTCGACGCCCTCGCCGTCACACTCTCCGGTCAACCCCAACGCATCCGCCTGCTGCTCGACCAGCGCGGTCGCATTACCCTGCAGCACCAATCCACCGATCAACCAGCGGTTTTTGACCACCGCCACCATGCACCGGTCCTCACGGCCCGCATCGATCCGCGCCGTATCCGTCCGGACAACCCGCTGCTCTACCACAAAACCACCCGCCGTACCCTCTACCAGCAGGCCCGCCGGCGTTGCCCCGATGCTGACGAAACCTTGCTGGTCAATCACCACGGCGAACTCATGGAGTTTTGCAACGGCAACCTCGCCCTCGAACGCGACGGACGCCTGCTGACCCCCGACCTCGCCGCCGGCCTGCTGCCCGGCGTCTTCCGCGCCGAACTGCTCGACCACCACATCCTCGAACCCACCCGCCTCACCCTCGACGACCTCGCCCATGCCGATGCCATCTTCTGGCTAAACTCCGTCCGCGGTTGGCGACGCATCACCCTGCTCAGCTGATCCACGCGCCCCGAACTGCGAACACGACGAGATCCCGCTCGCCGACCCAACCTACCAGCGGTCAAGTATTCACGCGGACCAATGATTCGGGTATTGTTAGCCCCTATGCCGCGTTTGTGGGGACGCTCGATCGGTTGGGGGATTCTGGTCATGGCTTTGCTTTGGCCCGGGTCGATCCATGCCGTCCAGGTCCGTCTGGCCACCTACAATGTACTCTTCGGCGTCGGCACTCCCGGAAGCAATGACTACCTCGCCGTGCGCAGCATCCTGCAACGTGTAAATGCCGATGTGATTGGTTTTCAGGAATTGCTCAACAGCGACTACGACAACTGGGTGACCCTCGCCGCCGACCTGGGTTATCCCTATCTTGCTTACGGCCCGAGTGCCGGCCCGCTCACCGGATCGCAACGCCTGGGCTTCTTCAGCCGGTATCCGATCCGTTCGACCGCCGAAGTCACGGAATTTCCCGGAGCGACGGAACTCACCCGCTATCCGCTGCGCGTCGTCATCGACATTCCGGGCGCACTAAATCCACTCGTGGTGTATACCGTGCATCACAAGGCCAGTTCCGGAAGCGCAAACCAATTCCGCCGCGCCATCGAAGGCCGTCGCGTCCTGTCCAATCTGGTCGCCTACATCGAAACCAATCCGCTCGATACCGAATACGCGATCATCGGCGATTTCAACGAGGATGTCGCCAACAGCCAGACCGCCTCGTTCTCCTCCCTGCCCACCGGACTGCCCACCTCCTACCAACTCGGTTCCGATGTCCAATTTCCCGTACCTTACCGCCTGTTCCCTACCGACCGCTTCCTGCCCGCCGGCCTGCTTCCCGTTACCGCCGTGCAGGAGGACTCCACCATCACCAGCACCTACAGCAGCGGCGGACGTCTCGATTACCTGCTACTCAGCCAGGATATCCGCGAAAATCCCTACGGCGTCCCCGTGGGCGAAGTCTACAACTCGACCCGCGATGACGGCATTGGTGGTCTCCCGAAATCCGGAGCACCCTTGGCCTCGACCACCAGTGCCACCGCTTCCGACCACTACCTGGTCTTTACCGATTTCCACCTGATCGATGCCCTGGCCTGCGTGAACCCGGTCCTGATCCTGAGCGAACTCGTCGCCCACCCGGTCCCCGGTGCCTCCTACGTCGAACTGCACAACTCCGGCGCCGCCCCCCTCACGTTCACCAACCACGCCCTTGTTCTTTACCTCGATGGCACCGACCCGGTGCAAATCCCCGTCTCGGGCACCCTCGCCGCTGGCGGTTCAATGGTCATCGCCGCCCAGTCCTCTGCGTTCACCTCGGCCTTCCCCGGCCGCACTCCGGACCGCGTGAACACCAACCTGCTCGCCCTTAACGGCAACGATGTCGTTGCCCTCCGCAACGCCAATAACCGTATTACCGACCTCTATGGCGTGATCGGCGAACCGACCGGCCCTTCCGACTTTTCAATGACCTGGGCTTTCGCCACCAGCCGTGTGCAGCGCATCGCCGGCGTAAGCGACCCGATCAACCCCTGGTCGGCTGTCGAATGGTCCAAAGCCCCCGCCACCTCCGCCACCCCCGGCAACCATGCGGCCTGCAATGCCGCCAGCGTTTTTTTCCAGTCCACCGCCACCGCGCCCACCGCCCCGGCCACCGGCCAATCCGTCCGGATCACCGCCGCCATCGTCCCGAATGGAACCGCCTCCAACCTCGGCGCCTTCGCCACCTGGTCCCTGGACAGCGGCCCCGCCTTCACCCAAACCCTGTTCCTCGCCACCAATGGCCTCTGGGAAACCGCGCTGTTTGATCCAAACGCCCGCGCCGGTGACACCTTGAGCTGGTATGTCACCGCCACCTTCTCCGGCCCCGGCGCGGCCCCGGTCGTGTCCGCCCCGGTCACCTACACCTATCCACTGCCGCCGGTCGCCCCCGGTGCCATCCAGCCCCGCTTCAATGAGGTCGAGCCGGACGATAGCAGCACTGATGACCAGGAATTCATCGAGCTTGTCGGCCCTGCCGGCCTGAACCTCGCCGGCTACCGCATCGCGCACTACAACGGAGCCGACTCCCTGGACTCACCGGAATGGAGTGTTACGATTCCATCATTCGTAATACCGAATGACGGCATGCTCGACAACCAGGGCCGCCCGCTCGGCTTCTGCGTCCTCACCACCAACAACAGCCTGACCGTGGCCAACATCGACCTGTTCATCCTTCCCGAACCGATGCAAAACGGCCCCGACGGCCTGATACTCTATGATCCCGCCAGCAACATCGTCGATGCCATCAGTTGGGGCGGCGCGGGCGACATGCCCCTCGACGATCCCGGCACCGTATTCACCAACATCGCCCCGACAGACGACCGGTTCCTGCACCTGCTCACTGCCAACACCACCGACCTGACCCACCAGGCACCCAACGA
>CALBHI010000104.1 GCA_937894535.1 uncultured Verrucomicrobiota bacterium | reverse complement strand
CCGCCGCGACATCGGGGATGTCGCACAATATGGTGTTCGCCGACATGATGCAGGCCACCGATGCGATGGACAAGGCGTAGCGGGCGTCCAGTTCCGGCCGCGCCGCCAGCGGCAACGTCGCCGTCGCCGCCGTCCACGCGAAGGTGGTCAGCAGGTTTTTCGGGATATGCCGTTTGAGTGGCACATAGGCCACCGCGATCAGGCTGAGCACAGCGCAGACCCGGAAGCGCCACCCGTTCGAGCTGGCGAGCACGGCGGTGGCCGTGGCGGTGATGGCCACGGCGGTGACCAGCGCGCGGCGTAGCTCCGCCGGATCCAGCCGCCAGCGGTCCACCAGCCGGTCCAGGCCATACGCCGCCATCGTGCCCGCGGCGACGAGCAACAGGCCGGCCGTGGTGACGCGCTCGCCCGCGATGGCCACCGACAGCGACACGGCGGCCGCGGCGGGCCAGGCCATGGTCAGCAGCAAGGCCCGGGCGATCCGGTTCGGTGGTTGGTGGGCCGGCGTCGTATCGGTGCTCATGCCGTCAGTATGGTCATTGGACACCGGATGGGAAACGGTGAAATGCGACCACCCGGCGCCGCCGAGTTTTGCGCTGGACTATCCCACCGCCCCGCCGTATGAGCCTACACGCACCGGGGCCGGTCCGATCCTCCGCGGAACGTGCGCGGGTCGCGGCCCCCGACCAGCAAGGATGATGCATCATGGCTTTTGAAAGTGGTTCCGTCAGTTACCGGATGTTCTACGTCACCAAGGCGATCCCGAACGATGCCGTCGCGCGGTTTGCCGAAATGGCTGCCCCGCCGATCGCCACGTTGAGCGACGGCGAGATCCACGGCTGGGTCTCCGGCCGACACCTGCTCGACCGCGCGATCACCGAGAAAAACGCCTATTTCGCCGGTTTCCTCCGCCTGACCCTGATGAAGGCCGAGCGCAAGATTCCCGAGGCCCTGCTGCGCGCCGAATGCCGCATGGAGGAACTCGCCCAGCAGGAAGCCAGCGGCAAGGCCTTCCTCACCCGTTCGGAAAAGAAGGACATCAAGGACGCCATCGTCTCGCGCCTGTTGCCCACCATGCCGCCCCAGCTCAAGGGCATCCCGTTCATCTACGACGACCGCGACGGCATCATCTACGCCGCCGCGCTGAACGAAAAACAGATGGACGCCTTCACCATCTACTTCTCCCAGACCCTCGGCTTCAACCTGATCCCGGTGCTGCCCGAGACCGCGGCGATGAAGCGCCTGCGCGTGAACGTCAAGGAGTGGGCGCCGACCAGCTTTTCCGCGGAGTGCGATGACAGCGAGGCGGGCCAGGATCCCGGCGAGGATTTCCTCACCTGGCTCTGGTTCTATTCCGAAGCGCGTGGCGGGATTGCCCGCCTCGATGACCTCGGCGAATTCGCGGTGATGATCGACGGCCCCCTCAACTTCATCCTCGAGGGCAGCGGCGCGCACGACGTCGTTCTGCGCCGCGGCGAACCGCGCCTCAGCGCCGAGGCCAAGACCGCGCTGCTCGGCGGCAAGAAGCTCAAGCAGGCCAAACTCACCCTCGCGCAGGGCGACCTGTCGTGGAGCTGCACCTTCACCGCTGCCGGTTTCGTCGTGCGCGGACTCAAACTCCCCCCGCTCGAAAAAATGGATGCGGTCACGGCCTTCCAGGAGCGCATGAACCAGATCGCCCGCTTCTCCGAGGCTGTCTTGCGCCTGTTCGACCGCTTCGTCCAGGAACGCAACAACGTCAAGGACTGGAAAAAAGCCACCGACGAAATCCGCGCCTGGGTCGCCGACCGCAAAACCCGCACCTGATCCCCGGGCCGGGCATTCCAGGCCATGGAACAACGCACGACGTTGGATTCCAGGCACTGGACAATCCCCCTGCACCGCGCCGTGTCCATGTCCGCGTCTTTCATCGGAGAGTCATCGGAGAGGGTCATCATCGGAGAGGGTCAGCCCTTAAATAATAACAGCACTATGGAAATGCGTCGGGAGTTGGCGGGTGCTTGTTGCTGGTGATGGGTGCGGGCGTGGGATCGGTTGGATTCGGGCGGGCGTCCCCACGGATGCCAAGGGTGTGCCACGGATGGGGATTCTTAATCGGGCTCTTTGTCGGTTTCGACCACGTGGACGACAAAGCGCACGACGAAGGGGGGCGTTATGTCCGGGGGCGGTGGGCGAAGAGGGCGCCGCTGGCGGCGACGAGGGCGGCGGTGGCGACGGGCCAGACGTAGGCGCCGGTGACGTCGTAGAGCCAGCCGCCGAGCAGGGGGCCGGTGATGCCGGCGAATCCGTAGGCGAGGAAGATTTTCGGGTAGATGCGCGGCACCTGGGCGACGCCGAAGACCGCGGCGGTTTCGGCGGCGTACAACACGAAGCAGGAACCGAAACCGAATCCCGCGACCAGCGAGGCCCCGACAAAACGCCAGGCTACCCCCGAGTCGAGCAAGCCGAGCAGGACGAAGCCGAGGAAGCCCATGCTGAGTGAGACCAAGCGGCTGCCGAACCGGTCGTGCAGCGAGCCCCAGGCAATCCGCCCCAAGGCATTGCCGGCGGCAAAACCGGCCACCGCCAAGGCCCCCGCCTGCGAGGAGAGTTCGGCCACCAGGGCGATCGGTTTGAGATGGCCGATGGCGAGCAAGCCACCAAAGGTGCCGCAAAACATCCCGGCAAACAGACGCAGGAACCGCGGGTCGCGCCACAGGGATGGACCGTCAGCCGGTGTTTCCGCCGCGGCAACCGGCGTGGGAAAGCGCATGAACAGCGCGCAGGCGGCCAGCCAGATCCAGAAGAAGATGCCGAGCGCACGGAACAGGCGCAACGGCTCCCATCCGTGGGCGAACAGGGTCTCCGCGACCTCGGCGAGGATGATCGCTCCGCCGCCAAAGCCCGCGACGGCGATGCCGGTGACCAACCCCTTGCGCGCCGGGAACCAGCGCACGCAGGCGGTGAGCGGGCAGACATAGCCGAGGCCGATGCCCACGCCGGAAAGCACGCCAATGCCCAGCCACAGCGAGGGCCATTCGCCGTCGGACGCGCCGGCCACGTAATAACCGGCCCCGTAGAACAACGCGCCGGCGAGGGCCATGCGCCGGGGTCCCACTCGATCGAGTTGGCGCCCGGCCGCGACCATGGTCAGGGTGAACGCGGCGATCGAGGTTCCGAAAATCAGCCCGGCCTGCCAGCCGGCCAGCGCGTGGTGCTCGCGGAGCGCCGGCACAAACGCGCTCCAGGCATAGACCCCGCCCAACGCCAACTGCATCAACACCGACGCGATCACCACCACAAGACCTGCCATCATGATCCGATTCCTCGTTGCGCGCCGTAGCGCTTCGTGCCGGTAGTAGAGCAAAACGGTGCGTGCGGCTCAACCCTATCCGGCTCGGTTACGGCTTGGCCGGACGCCTCGCCTCACCCTGCAGCTTTGCCCCGCAAGGGCGACGGTGTACACCCTGTGCCCGAATACCTGTACGGGATGTGTCCGGTCTTTGCATTCCCGGCGATCCGATGGCGCGGAGGAGGAGCGTGAACCATCCGCCTGCCGGAGGAGGGGTTGGGCGCCGGGTCAGCGGGCGAGGGTGCGGGCGCGGGTGAAGACGGCGTCGAGCATGGGTTCGGTGAGTTTGCCGGTGAAGGTGTTTTGTTGGCTGGGGTGGTAGGAGCCGAGGAGGTGGTAGGGGCCGATGGTGGTTTCGGCGCCGTGGCGGAAGGCGACGCGGGGGGCGGGGGTATGGCCGCGTTGTTTCATCAGGGCGAGCAGGCCGTCCCAGGCGAATTTTCCGAGGCAGAGGAGAACGCGGAGGTGGGGAAGCAGGTCGAGGTCACGGTTGAGGTAGCCGATGCAGGCGTCGCGTTCGGCGGGGAGTGGTTTGTTGCCGGGAGGGGCGCAGCGGACGACGGCGCTGATGTAGGCCTCGCGCAGGGTTTGTCCGTCGTCGTGCGCGGTGGAGGTGGGTTGGCTGGCGAAACCGGCCTTGTGGAGGGCGCGGTAGAGCCAATCGCCCGAGCGGTCACCGGTGAACATGCGGCCGGTGCGGTTTGCGCCGTGGGCGCCCGGCGCGAGGCCGATCAGGAGTAGGCGGGCGGCGGGGTCGCCGAATCCGGGAACGGGTTTGCCCCAGTAGGGTTGGTCGCGGTAGGCGGCTTTCTTGTCGCGGGCGACCTGTTCGCACCAGGCGACCAACCGCGGGCAGGTGCGGCAGGCGGTGATCGCGGCGTTGTGGGCATTGAGCGGATTCATCGGCGGGCGGGTGGTGCGGGTTTAGCCGGTGATGAAGTCCTGGTCTTTGTAGATGGCGAGGCGGCCCTTCTTTTCGAGGGCGGTGAGGGATTGGGCGGCGTGGGCGGACATGGCGGTGTGGAGGGTTTTGTCGATGGCGAATTCGCGGCGGTCATGGGGCTTGATGGTCGCGCCGAAGAGGTCGGGATCGTGATCGAAGAGGAGCAGGGTGCCGTCCTGGGCGAGTTCGGGGAGCCAGCTGCGTTTCCAGCGGCGGGTGTCGAGCGGGTAGGTGTCGTAGGAGGTCTGGAAGACGAGGCGCAGGTTGTGGCGCATCGGGCAGACGTCGCCGGCGAACACGGCGCGGCGCGGCGGGAATAGGAACATCGATTCGGGGTGGACGAGTTCGATGCCGTCGGGGTGGTCGAGTACGACGACGGCGTGGCCGCGGGTGTGGCCGGAGGAGCGGACGAGGGTGATGCCGGGGAGGATTTCCTTGCGGTCGGCGCTGATGCGCTGGAGTTGGGCGGGCGGGAGCTGGTGGAGCGGGGCGATGGCGTCGGGCGGATACGATTTGTAGAGGAGCGGATCGCCGGAGGTGGCGTCCTCCCATTCCAACGCGGTGGTGAAGTGGGTCGCGTGGGGGAAGGTTGGTTCGAGGTGGCCGGGGGTGCCCATGGAGGCGCCGCCGACGTGGTCCCAGTGGAGGTGGGTGAAGACGACGAAGGCGATGGCGGTGCGGTCGATGCCGAGGGTGGTCAGGCGTTCGAGCAGGGGCCAGCCGGGGCCGAGGCCGTGGAGGGTGGCTTCGCGTTCGGTGAATTTGTCGGCGGGGCCGCATCCGGTGTCGATCAGGCCGAGGCGTCCGTCATCCAGCTCGACCAGGAGGGCGTGGGCGTCCTGGGGGATGCGGTTCTCGGCGTCGGGCTTGATCAGCCGGGACCAGATCGGTTTCGGGACGAGGCCGAACATGGTGCCGCCGTCCGAGGTGAACTGCGAGGCGAGGAGGGGGGTGATCTTCATGCCACCACTGATAGCAGGAAACGCGGCGCAAGGGAACAGCGCTTCGCGGGAAGTTGCGCGGCGGGATGTATGGGAAGGGGGATTGACTACGAAATACGCGAAACAAACGAAACGGGGGAGTTGTGGATGGGAGACGGCGTTCGGGGTGTAGTAGCCGCTCCGCGAGCGGCAGGGGGGCGCGGAGGCCTCGATTTCGTTTTGTCCCAGAATCCCGCGCAAGCGGTCCGGCATGGAAGCCGGACCCTACCCCACCTCAGGCGCAGGTGTGTCCCCATCGCCCCGCATGCGCCCTGACGGGCGCGCTACCAACAACGAGAAGCGTAGGGTGGTGTGCGTTGATGGTCCAAGGGTTGGACACGTGGCGAGGCTGGGTGTCCAGGGATTGGACAACGGTGCCGGCGGGGGTCAGCAGATGCGGGGGAGTTGTTCGCCGCTGAGGAGGTCGAGGGGGCGGCGGGCGCCGAAGGGGCTGGTGAGGGTGACGCGGCCGGAGCGGCTGTCGGTGACGGTGCCGATGCGGGCGGGGGTGGTGTCGGGGAAGTGGGTGCGGAGGAGGTCGAGGGCGCGATCGGCGTGGTCGGGGTGGATGAAGCAGACGAAGCGGCCTTCGTTGGCAACGTAGAGGGGGTCGATGCCGAGCAGTTCGCAGGCGCCGCGGGTATCTTCGCGGACGGGGATGGCGGCTTCGGTGAGGGTGAGGTCGTGGCGGCTGTCGCGGGCGAGTTCGATGAGGGCGGAGGCGACGCCGCCGCGGGTGGCGTCGCGCAGGGCATGGATCTCGAGGCCGGCGTCGAACAGGGCGTGGACGGCGTGGTTCAGCGGGGCGCTGTCGCTGTCGATCGGCGACTCGAGGGCGAGTTCGGCGCGGGCGGCGAGGATGGCCATGCCGTGGCGGGCGATGTCGCCGTTGACGAGGATGGCGTCGCCGGGACGGATCGCGCCGGGGCCGGTTTCGCCTTCGAACTCGAGTACGCCGACGCCGCTGGTGGTGATGAATACGCCGTCGCCCTTGCCCTTGTCCACGACCTTGGTGTCGCCGGTGACGATCTGCACGCCGGCGGCATCGGCGGCCTGTTTCATCGACAGCGCGATGCGCCACAGGGTTTCCATGGGCAGGCCCTCTTCAAGGATCATGGCGCAGGAGAGGTAGAGCGGGGTGGCGCCGGCCATGGCGAGGTCGTTGACGGTGCCGTGGACGGCGAGGGAGCCGATGTCGCCGCCGGGGAAAAACAGCGGCTTCACGACAAACGAATCGGTGGTGAAGGCCACGCGGCCGGGGGGCAGGTCGAGCAGGGCGCTGTCCTGGTGCGATTGCAGCGTATCGGGGCCGAACGCGGCGGCAAACAGGTCCTGGATCAGGCGGCGCATCAGCGCGCCCCCGCCGCCGTGGGCGAGGGTCACCACCGGGTAATCGGCGATCGGGATGGGGCACGTGTTCATGATGGGAAGTGGCCGTTCAGTTCGGGTATGCGGGATGTTATTCCGGTGGCGGGTGGAATGGTTGATGCGATCATGCCGTCACCGGCGTCGTTGCCAGGTGCTTGGGTTGCGTTTGGCGTGGAAAACCGCCAGAACAACGAGGCCTTGTTCGTGTTCGGTGAAAAAGATTTCGTAGGGAAAGCGTCGGGTCATAGCGCGTCGGATCTGTTGGTGGACCAGAGGATATTGCCGTGGCGACCGGGTGATGGCGTGAAGAGCGGCCTCCACGCTCAGCAGGAAGGCGGCGCCGAGTCCGGAAACCCGATCTTCGAACCATTGAACGGCCTCTTTGATGTCCGCCTCGGCTTCGGGGCGGATGATGAGCGGTTGGTTCACCGGGTCAGCCGTTCCTTGACGATGCTCCACGGTGATCCTTCACCCGGGTTCTTTTGAAAGGCTTCGAGGCGGCGTTCCAGTTCCGCGGCCTGTGCATCGGTCAGGGTGACCTGCTCCGGGATTTCGACGATGGAGTCCCAGATGTCCTCGACGAGCTGGATCCGCTCGGGGACGCTCAATTTCAACACGTCTGATTTGGTTACGGTGCTCATGATGGATGATCGTAAGCGAAGCAACGGCCCTTTTCAACGGTGGTCATGACCGGTTCTGGAGCATCATGTTCCGGGATTCATGTTTTCCGGTAGCGGTAGTAGGCGGAGCAGGCGCCTTCGTTGGAGACCATGGTGGCGCCGAGCGGTTTTTCGGGGGTGCAGCGGGTGCCGAAGGCGGGGCACTCGTGGGGTTTCTTCAGGCCTTGGAGGATGAGGCCGCTGATGCAGGCGGAGGGGGCTTCGCCGGGGTCGGGGCCGAGGCCGAATTTCACCGCGGCGTCGTGGGCGGCGTATTTCGGGGCGAGGCCGAGGCCGCTGTGCGGGATCCCGCCCATGCCGCGCCAGGTGCGGTCGATGACGGTAAACACATCGGCGACCATCGCCATGGCCTCGGGGTTGCCTTCGCGGCGGACCGCGCGTTCATAGGCGTTTTCGCATTCGGCGCGGCCTTCCTCGAGCTGGAGGATGCACTGGTGGATGCCGCGCAGCACGTCGATCGGTTCGAACCCGGTGACCACGATAGGGACGCGGTAATTCTCGGCGAGGGGGATGTAGGGTTCGCAGCCGGCGATGGCGCAGACGTGGCCGGCGGCGAGGAAGCCCTGGACGCGGCAGTCGGGGCTGGCGAGCAGCGCCTCCATGGCGGGCGGGACAAGGACGTGGGAGACGAGCAGCGAGAAGTTGGTGAGGCCTTCGCGGGCCGCCTGGAAGACGCTCATCGCGTTGGCGGGGGCGGTGGTCTCGAAGCCGACGGCGAAGAACACGACCTCGCGGTCGGGATGCTGGCGGGCGAGGGCGAGGGCATCGAGCGGGGAATAGACCATGCGGACGTCGCCCCCGGCGGCTTTCACGGAAAACAGGTCGCGGGAGGTGCCGGGCACGCGCAGCATGTCGCCGAACGAGCAGAAGATCACGCCGGGGCGGGACGCGATGGCCAGGGCCTGATCGATGATGCCGGTCGGGGTGACGCAGACCGGGCAGCCGGGACCGTGGAGCAGGGTCACGCCGGAAGGAAGCAGTTCGTCGATGCCGAACTTGATGATCGCGTGGGTCTGGCCGCCGCAGACCTCCATCAACGTCCACGGTTTGGTGGTGATGCGGTGGATGGCCGCAGCAAGGCGGCGAACGCCTTCGGCATCGCGGTATTCATCGAGGTATTTCACGTGTGCATCGTACGAATCTTTGCACAAAAGGAAACGAAGGAAACGATGCGGTGCGAGATTTTGAATGGTTGAATGTTGGTGTCCTTTTTGTCATGGTCGCCAGCTCGTATGAGCATGTTTCAGGAAAATGCCGAGGTCGTGGAGCACGAGGCCATTCAGGGAGGGTACAACCTGTTGATCATGCGTGCGCCGCGCATTGCGCCGGCGGTAAGGCCCGGGCAGTTTGTACATGTGCTGGTACCGCATCTCGGCGAATCGATCCTGCGCCGTCCGTTCAGTGTCTTTCGCGCCGAGGGCGACCGGTTGGCCATCCTCTACAAGGATGTCGGTCGCGGCACGCGTACCTTGACCTACCTGCGGCACGGCGAGACGCTCAGCCTGGTGGGGCCGCTCGGGAACGGGTTTCCCGATCCGGCCCCGGGCTTGTTTCCGGTGCTGGTGGCGGGTGGCTACGGCATGGCGGCGTTGCACATCTGCGCGCAGCGGAGTCCGGTGAAGGGCGTAGCCTTTTTTGGCGGCCGCACCGCGGCGGATATTTTGTGCGTGAAGGAATTCGAGGCGCTGGGGTGGACGGTGATCGTTACGACCGAGGACGGTTCGCTCGGGCAGCAGGGCCGGGTCACCGATGCGCTGGATCCGTGGATGGCGCAGGGCGGTTCGGCGCGCAAGCCGGAGCTTTTTGTGTGTGGTCCGTCGGGGCTGCTCAAGGCGGTGGCGTCGCGGGCGCTCGAACACCGCTGGCGCGCGTGGGTGTCGGTGGACAACAACATGGGGTGCGGCGTCGGGGCGTGCCTGACCTGCGTGCTGAAGGTGCATGATCATGCCAAGGGCGACTGGACGTGGGCGCGGGCGTGCCGGGAGGGTCCGGTATTCGCGGCGTCGGACATTGTCTGGGAGGCGGTCGGATGAGTGCGATCCCGGTCAGCGAGGTGGATCTTTCGGTCAACGTGGGTGGCATCGCCCTGAAAAATCCGGTGATGGTCGCCTCGGGCACGTTCGGGTATGGACCCGAATATGCCGATCTGGTGGACATCAACCGGCTCGGCGCGATCGTGGTGAAGGGCATCTGTTTGAATCCGACCAAGGGCAATCCGACGCCGCGCACCGCCGAGGTGGCGAGTGGCTTGCTGAACGCGATCGGGTTGCCTGGTCCGGGGGTCGACGGGTTTGTCCGCACCTACATGCCCTTCCTGCGGCAATATGCGACGCCGGTGATCGTGAACATCTGGGGCAAGACGATCGAGGAGTATGCCGAGGTCGCGCGCCGTTTCGACCAGGTCGAGGGCATTGCCGGGCTTGAGGTCAACGTATCGTGTCCGAACATCAAGGAAGGCAGCGCGCTGTTCGGGACCGACCTCGACATGTTCCGCCGGGTGGTGGATGCGATCCGCGCGGCCACGCGGTTACCGATAATTCCCAAGTTGGCCCCGAACGTGGCCGACATCACGGCGTTTGCCAAGGCGGCCGAGGCGAGCGGGGCGAATGCGATCTCGCTGATCAATTCGTTTCCCGGGATGGCGGTGGACATCAAGACGCGCAAGCCCAAGCTGGCGAACATCACGGGTGGGCTCACCGGGCCGGCGATCCGTCCGATTGCGGTGCGGCTGGTCTGGCAGGCGGCCAAGGCGGTCTCGATCCCGGTGATCGGCATGGGCGGCATCGGCGCCGTCAACGATGCGCTCGAGTTTTTCCTGGTCGGTGCGCGGGCGGTCGCGGTGGGCACGGCTAATTTCACCAACCCGGCGGCGGCGGTGACGCTGGTGGACGATCTGCGCGCCTACCTGGCCGCGCAGGGCATGGCCTCGCTGGACGGAGTCGTCGGAACCTTCGCCCCATGAAGCGTGGCGGACGATCGTGGTTGTTCTGGGTCCTGCTGGTGGTCTTTGCCGCGGGCTCGGTGTGGTGGACGCTGATCATTCCCCGCGATACCAGCCAGCTGTTGCGCGCGATTCCCGGACAGGCGGTGGTTGTGTCGTGGCACCGTGATCTGGCCGGGCGTTGGCCGGCGATCGCCGAACATCCGTTGACCGCGACGGTCGTCGGAGCCTTGCAGGCCGACCAGGAGGCGTGGACGGATCTGCGCCAGGACCCGGGTTTTCTCGCCACCCTCGACCTGATTGGCCGCGACGAGTTGGTGCTCGCCTATGTCCCGCATCTCGGAATGTACAGCGAGCGCGCGTGGGTGTTTGCAGGGTGGATCGGCGGCCGGAGCCAGCGCCTGCGGTGGTCGCAGTCGTTTCTTGCCATTCCCGGATTGAGCCGGATGGAATCCATCGGCGGTTGGCCGGTGTGGACCTGGGTCACGCGCGGTGAGCAGGGGACCTTCCGGGTTACGCTGGCCTTGGTCGAGGGCATGATCCTCGGGTGCACGGCGCGCGATCCGATGGCGATCGAGACGGTGATCGATGCGTACAACGGGCTGTTTCCTTCGATCACCTACCGCAAGGACCTGCAGGACTGGAATGCGCTGCTGCGCGGTTCAAGCGCGGCCGACCGGTTTTGGGTTGCGGGTGATGCGCGTGCGGGGATCGACCGGTCGTTCACCGAATTGGACATTTCTGATGCAACGACGATGGCCGCGGCGGTGCGGTTTTTCCCGCCGACCGAACTTGGTTCGCTCCCGGCGGCGCTGGATGCGGAACCGCTGGCGGGCTTGTGGGGCGATGCCGCGCTGGCCACGACGGCGGTGGGTGTGGATGCCGCCATCGAGTTGTTGCAGGGTGCCCCGGATACGTGGGGCAAGGCCCTGGTCAAGGATGTGGTTGCGGCGACGCGGGCCGAGGCGGTGGCTTTGGCGGTGTTTGGCGGCGATTACAGCGGGCGCTTCAAGGGCATCAAGGTGCCGACCCTGATGGCGGCGCTGCAACGGGCCGAAGGCGGCGATGTGCCAGGGCAGTTGACGCCGTTGCTCGACCGTTGGAATGCGCGTACCCAGTGGGGGTTGGTCGCGGTGCCGGTACCGGTGGGCACGACCACGCTGTGGCGCATCGAGGCGACGGCGGGTTCGATGTATGCCGCGTTCGGGGCTACCGAGCAGATGGCGGTCATGGCCGCGGGCGACTGGCTGGTGGTGTCGAGCAATCTGCGCGGACTGGAAGCGTTGATTCGGGCGCGTGATGTGGGTGCCACCGGTGGAGTGGCGGAGTGGGCTGACGCGCTCGACGTTGCGGCCGGAACCCAGGCGATCGGGTATCTGGGCATCGATCTGGTGCGCGGCCATGAAGCCTTGCGGTTGGCCATCACGGCGTATGCGCTCAAGTTGTTGTTCGAGGATGCGTCGGGAACGCGGGCTGAGCGGCAACGGCTCAACGAGGCCAAGGCCTGGCTTGAAACCCTGGCAAAACTGGAGCGGGTTCATGTCACCGCCGCGCCGGAAGGTCCCTATCTTCGGGTGGATATCCAGACCGGAAAACAATAGGATGCGGGCAGGTTGCGCCGCAGGGTGTGGCGAGGAGTTATCATGAAAAATGTCTGGGTGGTGTTGGCGACGGGATTTGGATTGGGCTTGAGTCCGGTGGCGTCGGGGACGTTCGGTACGTTGCTGGGCATTCCGCTTGCGATGGCCTTGTTCACCTGGCAAACCGACTGGATCGTGCAGGCGGTGATGGCGGTGGTGCTCGTGCTGGCGGCGGTTCCGGTGTGTGACAAGGCCGAGAAGGCGCTGGGCGGCAAGAAGGATGATGGGCGGATTGTGGCCGATGAATACCTTACGTTTCCGCTCACCGTGATCGGCCTGCCGGTCACGAGTCCGGTCATGCTGCTGGTGGCCTTCCTGAGCCATCGCGTCCTCGACATCATCAAGCCGTGGCCCGCGCGCGGATTGCAGCGCTTGCCGGGCGGGCTGGGGATCACCATCGACGATGCTTTTTCCTCGCTCTACGCACTCGGGGTCAACTGGCTGATCTACCGCTACGTGCTGGTGCCGCAGGGATGGCTGTAACGACGGCCCGTTTTGCAGTGTGGTGTCCGCCGTTTCCCGCCCCGGAACGCGGTTCGCTCCGGGTGGATCGCCTGCGGGGTTGGTGTGCGCAATCTTGTCGAGGCACCGATATCGGCGGTATCCGGATCAAAAAGACGTTGATTTTGGCGGGGGGGGCGTGTATTGCTTTCCTCCGCTATTTCGGGTGGTGGGTGTAGCTCAGTTGGTTAGAGCGTCAGATTGTGGTTCTGAATGTCGCGGGTTCGAATCCCGTCACTCACCCCATCCTTTTCCATCAATATTCATCGCGCCACCGGTGTGTCTTGCCCGCGGACGATGGGCATAAAAAAACCCCGCGGGTCGCGGGGTTTTTTGGAGGCATCCTCAGGGTCAGGCCCTGATTTTTTTTCGTCGGGATGCCGATAAGGCGAGCAAGCCGGAAGCCATCAACAGCACGGTGGTCGGTTCGGGCACCAGCGTGGCCGTGCCGAAAATCTGGATGTCGTTGCCGGCGCCTTCAAATCCCGTGCTGCCAGCAGCGGCACCGGGCCAGCCGATCACGCGGAAGGTGATCGCGCCGGTCACGTCCTGCAAGGCGGTTACCCCGCTGGAGTTGAAGGTGGAACCGACGGTGGCGTTGTTGCCGGCAAAGTTGTTCAGGGTGTTCAAGTTGGCGGTATAGCTGTCCACGCTGGTGCGCAACACGAGGTTCGAGGCACCGGTGTTCGAGCGCTGGACCTGGAAGGCGATCTGGGTGATCGACATGCTGTAGCCAGCCGAAGGGGTGATCGTCCATTCGAAGAAGTTATTCGCGGCCAAGGCGTTGTCGGCCGACGTTGTACCGTCCCAGCCTTGCGCATTAAACCGGTCGGCGTTGCCTGCGGCGGTGATACCGCTGCCGCGCAAGATCAGTACAGGGCCATCAATGCCGGCCGAAACAACGGTGGAGGTTCCCTGAAGTTCGGATCCGGTGTATCCGGCAAAATCGAATGCGACCAACAGGTCGGCGTGGGCCGATTGCACGAAGGCGAAGGCGAAGGCGGCTACAAGTAGTTTTTTCATCGTTCTGGTCCCCACTTCTCTTTACAACGGTACACCTTTTCAGCTTGAATGTTCAAGGGCAAGGGTAAATTTCCCCCTGAATTGCGCGTGTTGCATAATGTGTTGTTATTCAGTGGGTAGCGGATTGGTTAAATATCGGGTTAAATCATGTTTCCGGTAGGTTCAGACAAGCAGGAGGCGTTAGCCGCGCGGATGGCTTCGTTGGGGGTCCGCGAGGAGGACCTTCGGGAGGATTTTGTCCGGGGGTCGGGGAGCGGGGGACAGAAGGTCAACAAGACGAGTTCTTGTGTCCAGATTTTGCATGTCCCGACCGGCATCGAGGTGAAGTGCCAGCGCGAGCGGTCGCAGGCGATGAATCGTTTTTTTGCGCGGCGGGAGTTATGCGACCGGATCGAGGAGCGGATCAAGGGGATCAAGGCAGCGCGGCAACAAGAGCAGGAGAAGATCCGCCGGCAGAAGCGCCGCCGGTCCCGCCGGCAGAAGGCGCGTATGCTCGACGACAAACGCAAACACGGCGACAAGAAGGCCGGAAGGCGTTCGGTGGATTACTGACCATGGTTCATGGTTGATGGTTCGTGGGGATGGACCGGGTTGCGTGTCCGCCGCGCGTGTAGGCTACATCCGAAAAACAACCAGTAAGAACCGCAGACATATCAGGGCGTAGCCTTGCGATGCCTGATTGCACTGATACTTCAGATGTGAATGGGGATGTTGCGTTTCTGTAGTTCAAATTCGCTGCACAAAAAGATGCGAGGGTGTCGTCCTGAAAGTTGAAGACATCCGCGTACATCCGCGCCATTCGCGGTTCCAACGCGTGAATTCGGACCAAATCCGCGGTTGGTTCCCGTGTGGTCAGGTGCCGTGCTCCCACAGGGCGGCCGGGTAGGTTGCCTGGTCGATCAACCGCTGGATCCCGGCGGTGACCTGCGGTTTGTCCTCCCGGTAGGTTACGCCGAACCAAGGATCCGGCGAGGTCAACACCTTGACCGCGACCGTTCCGGCGGCGATGAGGTCGCTGACTGTGCCGGGCAGGTAGAATTCCGCTTTGAGTTCCTGGCCGCGCTGGGCGAGGAATGCGGAGAAGCGCGACTCCATGCGGGCAAACAGGTCGGGGGTGAAGCCCCAGCAGTTCATCGAGGTCGGGGTGGCGGGGTCGCGGGCAACGGTCCGGCCGTCTGCTTCGTGGGAAACGATGCCGGCGGGGGTGGCGGCGATGGCGGTGACTTCCTCGATGTCGACCAGGTGGCCGTGGGCATCGGTGCGGCACAGGCCGCGGGATACGGTGCCGTGGGTGGAGACGGTTTGCCGGAGTTCGTATCCGACCATGGCATACACCGGGCGGGCGGAATGGGAAGGCTGGTCAAGATGGGCGGCGAGCAACTGAAAGGCGCGGGGTCCGTAGAAGTCGTCGGCGTTGATCACCGCGAAGGGTTCGCGGACGGTGTGGCGGGCGGCGAGCAAGGCGTGGCCGGTGCCCCAGGGCTTTTCGCGGCCGGCGGGCGGGGTGAACGGTGCGGGGAGGTCGTCGAGGGCCTGGTAGGCGTAGGTGACATCGAGGCGGGTTTCCATGGCGCGGCCGATGCCGTCGCGGAAAGCCAACTCCATGTCGCGGCGGATGACGAAGACCACGCGGGTGAAGCCGGCGCGCCGGGCGTCGAAAATCGAGTAGTCGATGATGCGTTCACCGGAAGGGCCGACCGGATCGATTTGCTTCAGGCCACCGTAGCGGCTGCCCATGCCGGCGGCGAGGACGACGAGGGATTTAGACATACGCAGCGAGTTCCTTCAGGGCGGTACGGTTAAAGGCGTCGAGGTGGGTGTGGAGATACTCGGTCAAGGTGGGGGCGTTATCGTCGAGCAGCGGGGTGAGGTCCATGGCCAGCCAAACGGCGGGAGATGAATCGGCGGCGTGGCTTGCGCCGAAGGTGGCGTTGGCCGCTTCGCGGCCGCGCACGGCGAGGTCGTAGCGTTTGCCGCCGTCGATCTGGGTGGAGAACACGGCGGCGAGGCGGGTGGCCAGTTCGGGGTGGCTGGAGACATCGAGTTCCACGCGGGCCGCGCCTTCGAGCCAGTCGAGGCTGCGCCACACTTCGCATCCGAGCAGGCGGCGGGGGCGGTGTGCGCGCGGCAAGGTGTGCAGGGCGCGCAGGGTGCGGGCGACCACGGCGAGGTGGGTCGGGTGGCGGTCGGCGGGATTGTGGGTGTAGATGATCTCCGGGCGGCAGGCGTCGATCAGGGCGGCGAGGTCGCGGGTGAGGCGTTCGTCGCTCCGGTTTTTTGCCTCGGCGCTGGTGTAGCCCAGTTGGGCGATAAAGCCATACCCACCGATACGGGCCGCTTCGCATTGCTCGGCCTGGCGGCGGGCGATCAAGGTGGCGGCCTCGGGGCCGCCGACGCTGCCCGCACCGTCGGTGCAGGTGATACCGCCGAACCAGCGGTCATCGCGGCCATAGGCGGCGAGGATGCCGTGCAGCGCCATGAACTCCAGGTCGTCGGCATGGGCCCCGATGCCGAGGTGGGTGGTGCGTGCCAGTGCCGCGGTGGATTCCGCGCCATCCGGGATGTCGAGCCGGGCCTTGGGGTGCAACAACATGGGGACACGGTAACAAATCGTCGGGAAAGAGCAACGGGTGGTGTAAAGGTTCGGAGGGTAGCCGCGTCTAAGGAACGGTTGAAAACGCCAAAGAAGCCACCGGTAGATGCGCCAGGTTGTATCGGGGGTTCGCGCCCAGGTTAAAAAGAATCGAGCCTGAGCGCCTAAGCGGTCAACGGAACAGCGCGCCCCTGTTTTTGGTGTTGAGCCGCCCGGGGGGGCCACGAAATAGTGGCGGGAGCGACGGGGCCCGCCTCCGGCGGGTAAACTCGAACTTTATCCGCCGTAGGCGGACCGCAACCACTCTCTTCCGATGCCGGACTTGAGCCATTTTTCCCGGTTTCTGGCGGTGGTGTAGTCAGGGTATTCTTCGGAAGCCATACGTTTCCATGGTCCTTTGCCGCGCGTACCCACGGAATGGTCGGCGTTGTGTTGTCGAAGTCGGGCTGCGGGGCTTTTTGATATTCCGACATAGAGCATACCGGACGAGTCGCTCTTGAGTATGTACACGTGAACGGTCATTGGGGGGCAAAGGGCGGGGGGGCCACGAAATAGTGGCGGGAGCGACGGGGCCCGCCTCCGGCGGGTAAA
>CALBHI010000103.1 GCA_937894535.1 uncultured Verrucomicrobiota bacterium | reverse complement strand
AGCATCGGCCAGGTGAGTACGACCAGACCGGCGAAACCGATGAACAACGATACGATCAATCGGCGGCCCGGACGGCGGCGATGCAGGATCGATTCAACCAGCGCACCCCACAGCGGCGTTGTCCCGATCACCAGGGCGGCATACCCGGACGAGACCTTTTGCTCAGCCCAGGTGACCAGTCCGTTACCACCGTTCCACAGCAGGATGGCCGTGACCAGGGTGATCATCCAGTCGCGCCGGGCCAAGCGCAGTGGCTTGCCCAGCAGCGCGGCGATCGCAAAAAGAATCAACCCGCCGAGCAATACGCGCGAACCCGCCATCCAGAAGGCGGGAAACCCGCTGCCCTCGCGCACCGCATACCGGATCGCAAGGTACGTACTCCCCCATACGACATACACGATGCCGAGCGCGGCAAGTCCGGTCCACGGTCGGGACTCTGGTGCGGAAGTCTCCATATTACCGTTGGTGCCGTTGGAAAAAAGCCCAGATGGCTTCGTTCGCGTCGAGGCGGTCGGAGGTGGGCCCGACCAGCGGCTCCGGCAGCAGACGGTGGCCACCCGGCCAAACATGACCGAGGTCGTCGATGGTGATGAAACACACCTCGTCACGGGCACCCGGCAGGCCATAGGCAAGACGCGAAAGCCCCGGTTCGGTGGTGACGTACCCGCCCGACGGAGAGTGTCCGTTCAACGCCGCCCAGGTTTGTACCGAGGCGATGGCGGGTGGTCGCACTTCCCGTACGCCCCACGGCAGGTCCACCGCCCCACCCGCGTACGGGCTTAGCGGATCCACGCGGCCGAACAAGGCGAGCATCGGAACCGGCTCGGCGAGCGGTTGGTCGTGCTGGCGCAGGTGGCCGGCGACCGGAGCCATGGCGGCGAGCAGTTCGGGAAAGGTCAGGGCAAACCGGTAGGTCATCGCCGCGCCGTTGGAAAAACCGGTGAGGTAGATACGGGTTCGGTCGATCCGGGCACGACCCACCACATCATCGAACATCAGCCGCAGAAAGGACAGGTCATCCACGTCGGGGCGTTCGGTATCACTGCCCCCGGCCCCGGCATTCCACATCTGCGGGTTGGTGAGAAAATGCAACGGGCCTTTGGGATCAACGCGGGTTGCCTCGGGATACACGACCGCGAAACCGTACCGGTCGGCGGTGTCGTTCCACCGGGTGATCTTCATCGCGGTCCACGGCGTACCGCCACGGCCGTCGAGCATGATGACCAACGGAACAAGTTGTCCGCCGACGACCACCTTGTCAGGACGGTACAGCACATAACGGCGGCGTAGTCCGTTGACATCGAGGTAGATCACCTCCTGCCGGCCTTCGCTCACAACCGGCTCCTCCGCCGGCGCACCGCATCAAGCGCCTCGCCGCATTCCGGGCTTCGCAACGACAACGTGATGAGCACATACAGGATCATGCCGCCGGCAATCACCACCAGCACCGCCACCACCTGGGCGATCTTCACCACCGGGATCCAGCCGCTTACCACCTTCATGACCACCGGCAAAGCCAGCAGGATAAAGCCGCCCATGACCAGCGCGGCGAGCAACGCCTTGCCCGCGCTGAGGATCATGGGCCGCCAACCCGGCGAACCGAAACGACGATGAATCAGCCAGGCCAGCGTGAACCCGTTGAAGGCCTCGGCGATCACCGTCGCGGCGGCAAGGCCGGCGTGTTTGAGGTAGGTTGGCAAGGTCAGGATGAACAGGATGTTGAGGAACAGGTTGAGCAGCACGCAGGCGATGCCGACCTTGACCGGGGTGCGGGTATCCTGGTGGGCATAAAACGCGGGCACAAAAACTTTCGAGAGGCTGAACACCAACAGACCGGGGGCATAACATTGCAGGGCGATGGTGGTCAGGTCGGTGGATTGCGCACTGAAATTGCCCCACTCGAACAGCATCTGGACGATCGGCCGGGCAAGCACGAACAAGCCGATCGAGGCGGGGATCATCACGAACGACAACAGCCGCAGCGAATGGTTCATCGTGCGGAGCATATCGCCGAGCCGTTTCTCGGCGGCGCAACCGGCAAAGACCGGCAACAGCACGGTGCTCATCGCGGTGGCGAGGATGCCCTGCGGGAAATACAGCAGGCGTTCGCTGTAGAACAGCGCGGCCGGCGCCCACGGACCAATCCACGCCGCGAGCAGGCTGTTGACCATCGTGTTGATCTGGGTGACGGCGAGGCCGAGGGTGGCCGGTCCCATCAGGGTGAACACCCGCCAGACCCGCGGGTCGTTCCAGACCAGGGTGAAGCGGAACACGAAGCCATGGCGACGCAGCACCGGGATCTGCATGGCAAACTGGATCAGTCCGGACAGCAGGACACCCCAGGCAAGGCCGTAGATTTTTTCCTCCAGCGTGTCGCCCATCAGCGGGCAGATGACCAGCACGGAGAAGATCCAGGTGAGGTTCATCAGGCTCGGGGACAGAGCGGGAATGGTGAAATGCCGGTGCGAATTCAGGATGGCGGCGCACAGGGCGGCGAGGCAGATGAAGACCATGTAGGGCAGCATGATCTG
>CALBHI010000102.1 GCA_937894535.1 uncultured Verrucomicrobiota bacterium | reverse complement strand
CGCCGGCAATTCCGATGTCATCCGCATCGTCGACATCGCCGGCCTGAACCGGGGCTCCACCTTCAAGTTCCAGGCGGCCTTTACCGCACCGCCCGCCAACGCCGCCTCCGTCCTGTGGAACAACGGCTTCACCCGGCAGAATGCAATCATCCGCGTATTCGGTGCTGACGGCGGGGTGGGCGAGCTCACCCTGTTCGACACCGCGTCCAACGAGTCCAACCGGGATTACGTATTCCGGACCGATAAACGTCCGCGCACCCTCACCGTGAATTCGGAAGTCCTCGGCGGCGACCGGTTCATCTCGAACTTTGTCGTGTCCATCTTCAACAAACAGGGCGGCCTGATCACCAACGTGGTCAACCCTTCCGCCACCGTGACCGTCCCATACCTGTCCGACGGCATGCGCGTGGAAATCGCCGCCGCCAACGAAGTTTATCTGGGCACCACCACCAATTACCTCTTCGACAGCAGCAATGTCCCGGCCGACGGCTTCCTGAATTCGACCAATCCGCCTCGCCAACGCTACGTCACCACCGGCCTCTCGGTGAACAACACCCCGCAGACCGGCGACCCGAGCCAGTACTCCTTCGACCTGAATGGCGACACCTCGGTGACCCTCCGCTGGCGGCACGACTACGCCCTGGTCATCACCCACGACTTCACCGCCACCGAAAGCATCGAGCGCGATCCCCAGAACAATCCGTGGGCCGGTCCACTCGTCTCCAGCGCCGCCGGCAACCCGTCGCCCGACTCGACCAAAATCCACTGGATTCCCAAGGGTGAATCCGTCATCGCGCAGATCGACGGCCAAGTCCTTGATTTCAGCCGCCCCGGCCTGGACATCCGCTACGTTCCTAAAGCTTACCGGGCCCGTGGCAGTGCCCGCGGCGTATTTGTCGGATCGGCGATCTATACCAATATCTTCACCGTGGGCCAGACCCCGCCCCAGCGCCAGCAGGTCGATTCGTTCGCCATGAATGACTGGGCGAGCATCGAATACATCTGGCAGATCCAGTTTGGCGTGAAGGTGAATGTCGACGATGCGTCGCGTTCGGCGCTTCCCCGCGTCTTCCGCATCAGCACCGACACCAACGCTGCCGAGGAAGTGATCGGCAGCCTCGAAGGGACCTTCTGGTTTGATCCGGGCGAACAGGTGAAGCTCGCCTCGGCCTCGCGGACCGGCACCAACGCCACCTCAAGCGCGTTGAGCGGGTGGATCAACGGCGACGGTTTCTATTTTGTTTCCAGTGGTGAAATCAACAGCCAGGACGGTTCCCTGGTCTCCGGACAACCGCTGTCCGACGCCAACGGACCGGTCGCGTTGTGGCAGAACAGCTTCTTCGCCAACGATGGCAAGGAATACCGCGGGCTGATCATTCCCAGCCTGCGCCGCCCCGCCCGTGTCCTGTGGCTGTACGGCAACCAGATCTACCTCGATACGGTTCGCATCGGCGCCTACATGTTCCAGACCAATGAGATGATGTTCACCGCGAATCAGTCCCTGGCTTCGCTGCTGCTCCGCGCACCCGACACCGTCGAGAAGCTGAGTGTAGCCGGCAGCAACCAGAATGTGGCCGATCCCGATATGGCCGTGTGGGACCCCAACGCCCAGCGCCTCTATCCGCTGGTGCCCGGTCAGTTCCGCGCCACCTGGAATGACGGGCAGGGTGGATCCGTGCGGGTGCTGGTGGACGCCCTGCCGCCCGACCAGCCTCATTATCCCCACATCGCCGGCACCCCTCCGGTACAACTGACCCCTGACCCGACCGGCACCTTCTTCTTCAAGGAGTTGAGATATACCGAGAACGATGCCGCCGTCACCGGCGGCAGCCTCTTCACCGCGCAACGTTCCGGCCGCACCGTATTGCTGTTCGGGGAGATCAAGCGCATCGGCCGCGGCGATCCGAAGGAATACCTCCGCGTACGCATGGTGGAGACCCGCGCCTGGAATGACAATCCGCCCCCGCCGGCCAACGCGATCATCGGCCAGGCCATCCGCGATCCGTCGCTCGATGCCGCCAACCTCGGCACCGGCTACGTGTTGTTCAACGCCGCCCGGTACAATGCCAGGATCTACGACGCCACCAAACTCGACGGCCTGGCCGCCCGCCAGGTGTATGACCTGCAGCGGTTGCGCTCTACCGCCGGTGATAAGATCGTCGTGAACCGCGACGCCCTTCCCGGTCCGGTTATCCCCGTCAACCTCCACCCCGGTGCCGCTTCCGATCAACGCATCGTCATCGTCTGGTACGGGGATCCACGCCTGACCGATGAAATCCTCTGGCCCCATGCCGCCCGCACCTACTTGCCGGTATGGCCGGTGAACGAGGCCCAGGGCCTCGGCCGCATCGTCATCGCCAGCCAATTCGGCAGCGACAGCGTGACCACCCAGAACCAGGACCAGGTGGTTGCCCCCGGCTTTACCAATATCACTTCGGACGGGCAGGGCGGCTTGCTCACCAACATCATTCCGCGCGCCACCACCTACAACCCGACGCGCATCCAGCAACCCGCGGTCTACGTGCAGAACAACCCCGGTGAACCCGGCTACAACCCCAATGAAGAGCACGCCTTGATGGCCCCTTCGCTACGGTTCGCCCAGGTATCACCGCGCCCGCCCGCAGCCTACGCCCTCCGCTTCCGCGACCTCAACCGTTACAACGCCGCCACCACCGGCGAAAACGGCCAGCCCTCTGACTACACCTCGCATCCCTTCGTGCTCGTGCAGTACTTTGATACCGCCATCAACGAATTCGCCATGCGGGTCTATGCGATCGACCGGGAAGTGAACACCATCGCGAATTATCGCTTCGCCAACCAATCCCTGGTCACCCCGGTTGGCAGCAGCCAGTCCGTGCCTGCCACCCCGCAAACCCTCGCCGCGGAACCGTTCGTGCGCATGGAAGCCGGTGAACCGGTGATCCCGTTCTACCCGCTCGGCGTGGTCATCGGCGCTTCCCCCGCCCCGGAAACGTTCGGCCGCAACATCAAGAACCAGTCCACCTACTGGGAGGACCACAAAGGCACCTCCTGGGCCGTCTCCGGCGGCGAGAATGCCTGGTTTACCTACTCCATCTACTACCCGCTCGCCCCCGGCTTCTGGTGGCCCGCCGGCCAACCCGGCCGCGTGGTTTACAACCAGGTGACCGAACAAAAACGTGCCGTTGTTCCGAACACCGGCGACAGCATTTCCTTCATGCCCAAGGACATCGCCACCATCCGCGGCCTGGCCGTGAACAGCCTTATCACCGCCGCCGCCGAATCGAATGCGTTGCCCAACCGCATCCTCTACAAGAGCGATTGGCCCACCGTGGCCCCGGTGCTGAAGGCCGGCGAAACCCTGACCTTCAGCGGCGGCGAATACCGCCTGGACAACCCAACCACCCAGTACCTCGACGGCAACGGACAGCTACAAACCGTGCCTACGCCCGGACTGCCCGGCGTGCTCGGCTTCGCCGTCGGCGAAGTGGTCTTCGACGCCCTGAACCCCCGCGGTGAAACGTCCCTGCTGACCAACAGCTGGACCGTGCGCATGGGACAGGTCCTCGATATCCGTACCCACCCGTTGTCCATCGGCCAGTTCCCGACCACGCTGTTGCCCGCTTCCGGCCGCACCCGCGTCAGCGGCGGCAAGTATGTCTTTAATGAATTGCCCGCCTCGCTGCAGAAACGGCTCCGGTACGACCCCCTCGCGCAAAGCATCGATCCGGTGTCGGGCCTCACCATCAGCGGACGTCTGGAAATAAGCGGCCTGGTCAATGACAAGGATATCGGCGACGACGCCCTGACCGCCCCCCCGCCGGCCGTCTACATCCTCGAACCGAATATCATGACCAAGGCTGACCGCGATGCCCTGCTGGCCCTCGCCGGGGACTCCGACACCGGCTGGCGCACCGCCGTGAACGCCCTGTACGAAAAGTCGCGCAACCCCGCCGAGTTGCAGGATGCCAACGGCCAGTTCCGTGAAGGCCACTACCTTGTCGGCCTCCAGCAAAAAGTGCTGCTCAACCCCGTCACCCAACAGCCGATCCTCGTTCCCATCGAACCCGGCTCCGACGTGCTGGTGCCGTTCACCGATCCCAAGACCCCCGAACCGGCGCGCCAGTTCGGTCCAGGTCTCGCCCTGATCCCCAACGGCGGCTTCATGAACCCGTTCGGCATCATCCCCGGCAATCCCGCCGTGCCGTACCCCGATGTCAGCTGGGTCACCGTCGCAGAAAACAACGATCCAAGCATGGGTGGATCCCCGGTTACCCTCCACGTCATCAAGGTGGACCGGCGCGAACGCTACCGCGGTGCCATCAAGACCGTCCTGTCCGACAATGTTTTCGACGAGAATGTCGTGATGCGCCACACCGGCGATTTTGGCGCGAATGCCGACGAGCTCGTCTTCGAATGGTGGTACCGTCCCGACGACGGCTCCCTCGATGTCCAACCCCCGTTCATCGTCGACCGTGATTCCGCCGGCCCCTGGCTGCTGTTCCCCGATACCAGCGGAAACCAGGGCCGCGGCCGCGCCGAGATCCTCCTCAAGGGCAACCCGAACACCCCGGAAACCCTGATCGCCGACTCCTGGTGGTTCGCCCGTTACCGGCACAAGAACGATACCGTGCAGGATACCGACTGGTACAAACCCCAGCAAAACGGCGACAGCCAGGTCAACTTCGAATGGGCCGGTGCCGGCAACAACGATCCGTTTAATGATTTCAACCTCGATGGCTATCCCGACTACCGGGCCCAGCTCTCCAGCGGATGGATCAAGCGCGTCCTCGACGCCGTGAATCCCTACGAGGCCCGCATCCGCAACTTCGAAGGCGACAACCCGGCCACCGTCTCGAGCATGCTCCAGCAACTCGGCCCCCGGTACGAAGGCCCCGTCGCCCTCAACCCCGACAAGAACGTGATCGAAAATGTCGGCCTGATCGAGTTGTACGAGACCATCCTGAACCGCGCCGCCGACCTCAGCATCAACCTGTCCACCCCGGTCTCCACCCCGGCCATCGCGAACGCCCTCCAGTTGGCTTCGACCCGCCTGTCTGACTTCTACGGCTTGATTGCCAACGAGGCCTACACCGACGCCAAGGATCCCACCATCGGCATCGGTAGCAGTTCCGTCGACTTCGGAGCGCTCGCCCCCGCCGTGTTCAGCTTCCAGAACCAACTCGCCTCGCTCCTCGAGGAGGAACTGTCCCTGCTGCGCGGAGCCGATGACTTCTTCGCGCGCCCCGTCTACAACCGGCTCTTCTGGAACTTCACCAAGGGCGAGGGCGAAGCGGCCTATGCGTTGAACTACAACGTGACCGATATCAATACCGACGGATTCATCGACGAGGATGACGCGATGATCCTCTACCCGCAAGGCCACGGCGATGCCTGGGGCCACTACCTCACCGCCCTGCGCAAGCAGTATGATCTCCTCCGCCATCCGTTCTTCAACTGGGTGTCCCGCTCGGAATTCTACAACCTGATGGACATCGTACTGAAGGTCGATTTCCTCGATGAACGCAAGTTCGCGCAGATCGCCGCATCCAAGGCCCGCGCGGGCGCCGAGATCGTCAGCTCAACCTACCGCGACCAGTATGTCGAGGACTCCACCGCCCAGTGGCAGGGTTACACCGATGTCAATCCCGACCGCGCATGGGGTGTGCAGGAATGGGCCCGCCGCGCCGCCCAGGGAGCCTATTTCGATTGGATCACCGCGAATGCGCTGCTGCCCTCCCAGCATCCCAACGAAACCCTCGAAGGCATCCAGAAGGTCGACCGCGAGGCCAACAGCGACATCAAGGTCGTCTCTGCCAACCTGAACCTGATCCAAAGCACGCTGGACGACGCCAACTACGGCCTCAACCCGCTGCGCCTGTCCGCCCGCGCCGTGCCGTTCGACATCAATGCCTTCATGCTCGACGACCTGATCTTCGGCCGCTCCTACTTCGAACAGATGTACGACCGTGCCGTGGCCGCCCTCGAAAATGCCCGCATGGTCTGGGACAATGCGAACCAGTCGCAAAACCGTCTGCGCCAGATCGCCGTGACCGAGGCGGAATTCCGCAACGACGTCTTCCAGGAAGACCTTTCCTACCGGAACCAGTTGATCGAGATCTTCGGCCGGCCCTACGATGGAACCATCGGCCCCGGTCGCCTCTACCCGGCCGGGTATGATGGACCCGACCTGTCCCTCTACATGTATGTCAACGTCCGCGAAATCAACAACAACACCGTGCCCGGACCCTCCCTCGGCTTCGCCTCGTTCGCTGACGACGGTGCCCTGAACGGGGGCGATCTTTTCAACGCCTACAACGGTGCCGGCGGTAACAGCATCACCACCCTCGGTGCCGATATGCGCAGCCTGTTCTCCGCGACCTTTGCCCCGGATAGCACCGGCACCACGCCTGCTCTGGCCCGCAATGGCTGGTACTCGGTCAACTACACCGATGTGTCGAGCCCGAAAGTCGGCCTCGATAATTTCTCGCAGTTGATGCCCATCAAGGCCGATGGCTACACCTTCCAGGCACCCGCCGTCTGGGGCAGCCGGCCCGCTGTCGGCGAACTGCAGTCCATCATCAGCGAAATGATCCAGCAGGAGGCGGAAATCGCCGCCGCCATCGCCGCCTGGGACGCCCTGACCGGCGAAATCATCCGCACCATCCGGCTGGTGAATGCCCAACTCGCCACCACCGAGGAAATCCGCATCCGCAACCTCGGCCTCCAGATCAGCCAGACCATCGCGCTGAACATCGCCAAGACCCTGAACGGTGTGATCGAGATTGCCGAGGATTCGAAGGAAACCGTGACCACCTTCCTCGAAGCCACCGTCGATTCGCTGCCCAAGATCGCTCCGACCGTCGGCCTCGCCGTATCGCCCGGTGACATCCTCGCCCCGGCACGCGGCGGATTGACCTTCGCAGGGTGGGGCGCGGTGGCCGGTATCAGCGTCGGCCAGGCCGTCAGCCGCGGCATCCTGCTTGGCACCGAGGTCGCCTTCGATATCGCCAGTACGGCGGTCGATCTCGCCAACGCGGATTCGGAAATGGTCCAGGCCCAGCGCGAATTGCTGAAGAGCATCGAAGACCTCGTCGGTGATGAACCCGCCTTGCGCGTGGCGATCTTCAAGGAGATCGAAGCCCTGCGCGCCCTATCCGACCGCTACCGCTCGGTGCTCGCTCAGGGCGTCCGCCTGATCGATGAACGCGCCGCCTTCAACAAGCGCGTCGCCGCCATGACCCAGCTCAACCGCTACCAGGACATGTCGTTCCGTGTCCACCGCAACCATGCCCTG
>CALBHI010000101.1 GCA_937894535.1 uncultured Verrucomicrobiota bacterium | reverse complement strand
CCCGGCCGGGTTTCTACAGCATCCAGCCGTGCGTGGATTGGATGGGCAAAACCTACCAGGGGGAAAAACGTCACATCGAAGTCGTAGCCGGTCGCGAGGTGATGCGTGTTACCGCCAATGTCCCTTCCGATGGCTCGTCCCGCACCTACAAGATTTTCCACCTGAACCGCCGCCAGCAGGACCACATCCTGTTGCGCATCGACGACGAGGATGCCAGCCTCTGCTACGGTGTCTTCCCCTTGGGCCGTTCGGTCATGAACGAGAAACCCCAGATGGTCGTGGATGCCGCCGGCAATGCCCATATCCTGTTCAAAAGCTCACCGAACCGGATCCTCCACCTGACCTACTCCCCGTATGGTTCGATGATGGACCAGAAGATCTTTGGCCAGGAGTACAGCACAATCAGCCTGAGTACGAAGGCGGACGGATCGGTTGAATCCATCGGCCAGCAAGGCGGCCCGACCGGTCCAAAGCCGGTGCAAAGCATCATCAACAACCGTTGAGGGTGCGGCGCGGGGTTTTGCGCAAACCCCGGTTGACAACCGGGACCCGGTCTTGCTAGCTTCCTCCCGCCGGTCGCACTCGTGGTGGAATTGGCAGACACGTAAGATTCAGGTTCTTATGCCAGCGATGGCGTGGAGGTTCAAGTCCTCTCGAGTGCACCACCTTCCTGTTTCTCCTCCGTGAGCGTCCTCGAAAATCAGCGCATCCCGCCATTTTCCCTTTGCCTTGGACGTCTCCGGTATGGCTATCTTTTCAGCAATCCGGGCTGGGTTGTGTCCCGGTGATTTCAGGGGATTTCCGTATGTTGACCAGCATTACCGCCATTGATCTGGATCCGAAGCCGGAGGTGGATCCGTCCACCGGGAAAAACAAGCCGTTCGCCATCCTCTTTGAAACCGATGCGCCGGCTCCGTTTCCGCAGGTGATCGTCCGTCCCCATGGCCAGGAAGTGTTGTTCACCCGCGACCAGGTGCGCCGGTTGGATGACTGCCGGTATGCCGTGGATGTGCCGGCCGGCCTGCTCGCCCCGGGCCGCCACCCGATCCAGGTCGAAAGTTGTCGCGTAGCCGACATCACCCGCGCGGGCGGACACGACTGGGTGAAGCACCACACCGTGCTCGAGCTCGCCGCGCCGCCCCAGGTCCGCGTCGTGCGCCAGGCGCCGCCCCGCGGCTCGGTCGCCACGAAGATCTATTTCGGCATCCACAAGCACATGCACCAGCCGTATTACAATACGGTGGATACCGCCTACTGGGATGGCGAGAAGGACGGCATTTTCGGATCTCGGCGCGGTGCCTATTCCGATTACCTGAATGACGCCGTGTCACGCTACATCGACGGCGGACTTGCCCACGCCGGTCTCAGCACAAGCTGGAGCGGTTCGTTGATCGAGCAACTCGACCGCTGCGAGCGCGAAGGCCTGTGCGGCGGACAGTTCCGCGGCTGGCGCGAGCCGCTGCAACGCGCCGCCGCCGCGCGCACGAAGCTCGGCAACCCGCGCCTCGCGTTCACCGCCTTTGGATTTTTCCATCCGCTGATGCCCCTCATTCCCGCCCGCGACATCGTCCGCCAGATCGAATGGCACCGCGCCATCATCGAACGCACCTTCGGCCAGCCCGCCGCGCGGATCCTGTTCCCGCCGGAGACCGCCTTCCATGTGCGCATGATTCCCGCGCTGAACCAGGCCGGCGTCGAAGCGGTGATCTACGACAGCATCCACCGCGCCCGCGCCTCGCGCGACTATCCCTATGCCGGCGCGAACGAAGGTATGCTCCCGCCCAACCGCGCCGAGCAGGAAAATCCGCCGGCCGGCGACTGGTACCAGTTGCAGAACGTCTGGGCCGGTTCGAAGATCAGCCCCGGCCAACTCAAGCCCGAGTACGTGCACTACGAGGATCCCTCCGGCCAGCAACACCGCATCATCGCCGTGCCGGCCGAACGTTACCTCGGCAACGAGGACGCCCGCGGCGGCTTCGGTGCGCTCCAGTATCCCGACTGCTTCGGCCAGTTGCACGACCAGTTGGCGCGACCCGGTGCGATCGATCCCAAACATCCGCCGTTTTTCCTGCTGCACTCCGACGGCGACAACTACGGCGGCGGCACCGACAGCTATTACCGCCATAACACCGATGGCCTGGTCAACTGGCTGCAACAGGATCCCCGGTTCGAACTGATCACCATCCGCGACTACCTCGACCTGTTCCCGCCCGATCCGTCGCAGTCCATCCACATCGAGCCCGGTTCGTGGGCCGGCGCCGACAACGGGGATCCGCAGTTTGCCAAATGGTTCAGCCGCTACCGCGACGACTATTCGCCCGATCTGAATTCGTGGGCCGTGCTCACCGCCTTCCAGAACGCCGTGCACAGCCTCGAGGATGCCCGGCGCGGAGGCGAAACCCTCGCCCAGGCCGCCCGCCTGTTGCTTACCGCCGAGACCAGTTGTTACTGGTATTGGACCGGTCAGGATGTCTGGGATGGCCAAGTCACTGCCGCCGCCAACGGCGGCATCGACCTCGTGCGCGGCGCCCTGGATGACCTGGTCGCCACCGGACGCGATACCACCGGCCCGACCATCTTCCCGCCGTGGGTGCTGCCCGAAAATCCGGGCGGCCAGACCTGGGGACAGGGTGGCCTGATCAAGGCCGGCGACCAGGGTGTGCTGCACACCTTCGTGTACGATGTCAGCGGGGTGGCCTCGGTGCGTTTGGTGATCCGCAGCGGCGCGGCCGAGATCGTCGTGCCCATGACCAACCGCGGGGCCTACCCCTGCCGCACCGGCGCGCGGTGCACCGCCGAACACTTCACGGCCGAACTGCCGGTCGGGGCCGGCACGGTGCGGTATTTCATCGAAGCCGAAGACCGCAAGGGCAACCGCACCACCAGCGCCCTTGAACGGATCCACCTCGCCTGAGTTGGACCTGGCGAATGGATCGGGTAGGGTAATGCCATGATTTGCATGATCAAAGAATGGATGAGCCGGCCGCGTCACATCTTCCGTCTGCCGCGTCCAACCGGGATGGTCCTGATTACCGGGGCTCCGCGCGAGAAGATCGATGCCGAGTTCGACAGCGCACGTCGGCTGGTCCGGCTCATCGTCCACACCCGCCAGAAATCCCTGATGTAACGCCCGCACCCGAGGCTCCGCGCCACCGGGCCAACCCGCAGCCGCGCGAAACATTTGTAATCGTTTTGGATTGTGTTTAGATTTGCCGGACCTAACAAAACCTATCGAAGGAGATCCGCATGTTGAAAAAGTTGATGCTAGCCGGTTCGTTGAGTGTGGCCATGGTCGCGGGTGCGGTATGGGCCGCCGAGGCGGTCGCCGAGGAGAAGGCGGCCAGTTCATCGATCGCCCTCGGACTCACCGTGAACGAAGGCAACACCGATAACTCGATGTTCAATGCCGCATTTAACTACGACCGCAAGCTCGACGAGAAGAACTCGGTGCGCTTGGCCCTCGATGGTGCCTACGGCGAAACCGACGACGACAAGACGACCGACAATGCGAGCGCGGCCTTTGATTACCGCCACCTGCTGAGCGAACGGGCCTATGCCGCGCTGAACGCCAGCTACAAGACGGACGACATTGCCGACCTCGACTACCGGTGGGTGGTGTCACCCGGCCTCGGTTACTTCCTGATGAAAAACGACAAAGCCACGCTGAGCACCGAAGTCGGTCCCGCCGTGGTCGGCGAGAAAAAGGGCGGCGAGACCACCGAGGACATCGCGCTGCGCATCGCCGAGCGCTACGAGCGGTCGCTGACCACAAACGCCAAAGTCTGGCAGTCGGCCGAGTACCTGCCGAAGATCGACGACTTCGACACCTACCTGCTCAACCTTGAGATCGGCGTCGAAGCCCCGGTCAGCGAGAAGATCAACGTGCGCCTTGTCGTCAAGAACGCCTACGACAGCGAACCGGCCCCCGGGCGCGACGACAACGACCTGACGGTCATCGGCGCCTTGTCCTACACCCTGTTCTAGACAGGACCCCTCGACCCGATCGCGACGGCCCGGCGGTAATTCCGCCGGGCTTTTTTGTGGCCGGAATCGTTGCCGCGATGGACGGTACGGTGCGCGAACGCCGTGTCACGGCGCGTGGATAAAGGCGGCCACCGCGGTGGTGACCTCGGCCATGCGGCGCAGGTCCAGACGGTCCACCGTATCATCGGCTGTGTGGTAGGCCGTATTCCGGTAGAAGGCGGTATCGGTCAGCATCACCGCCGGATACCCCTGGGCCCAGAAGTTCAGGTGATCGGAGAAGTCGATGCCGGGCAGCGCGGTTGGGGCGCGGATGGAGTGGATGGGCAGGGGGGTGGTTCCGGCCATGCCGCGTTTCACCTTGCTGATCCAGCGCCCCTGGTCAAACCGTCCGACCACGGCGAGAAAGTTTCCGCGCGACGGATACATCAACCAGAGCAACGGGGAAGGGTACCGTTGCGAAAAGGGCGCGTCGGTGAAATAGCCGACCATCTCCAGGATGATCACACCGGCGACCGGTTGGTTCGATGCCTTCAGTTCGGCGGCATACCGGGCGCTACCCATGTGTTCGGTGCGGAAAAACGGCGGCTCCTCCAGCGTGAAGGCCACCAACTCCACCGGTCGTGCCGGTGGGCGGGTTCCGAGCAAACGGGCAAGCTCGAGCAGCACCGCGATGCCGCTCGCGTTGTCGTCGGCCCCCGGGGTGCTCTCGTACGCATCGTAGTGCGCCCCGACCACCAACAGGTCGCCCTTCTCCGGTCCAAACCGCCCGATCACGTTGCGGAAAGTCATGCCCCGCACCTCGTAGACCTGGTCGCGCACCACCGCCCCGGCCTCGACCAGTTCGCCGCGCACGTAGTCGGCACAGCGGTCAAGGTTGGCGGCATGCCGCCAACTGCGCGGATGAAACGAGCCGCTCAACCGCTGCACATGCTGCTCCAGCCGATCGGTGGGGACAGAGATTGAAACGGGCGTTTGCGTCGAACAACCCGGTTGGGCGATCACCAGCCAGATCGCCAGCACCACCATCCCCACCGCCACCGCGATACGCGCCACAGACCTCATGCCGTCACGATAACCCACCGCATCCATCATGGGAATAGGGACATAGGATATAGGGACATTGCGGAAGCAGGGACATAGACGTAGCAACAAGGGACATAGCCGCGCCTACCGGGCAGAACCACATGATGGTAAAAACAGTAAAGCGCTTGACTTGGCTTGGGCGGGGTGGCAAGGAACAGGCATGGAGGTTCGATTGTTGGCACGTTGGCTGGAGGCGCTGTATCCACGGGTCTGTCCCGGTTGTGGGGAGGCGTTGGGGTCGGAGGATCCGGACGTGTGCTGGTCATGCCGGGCGGAGATTTCGGTGATCGCCCTGCCGGTTTGTTCCTGGTGCGGCGAGGCGGTCTTCGGGCGGGTGGATCACGCCTATGTTTGCCAGGCCTGCACGGAATCGCCGCCGCATTACCGCCAGGCGCGTGCGGCGATTCATTACAATCCGCTCGGAAAACGGTTGGTCACCCATTTCAAATACAACCATGCCTTGTGGTTGGAGTCCATTCTGGTGGATTTCATCGAGCGCTGTGTGCGCACGCACTACGAGGCCGGGGCCTACGACCTGGTCTGCGCCGTCCCGCTGCATCCGGTCAAACGCCGCGAGCGCGGTTACAACCAGGCGGCGTTGCTCGCCCGGGCCTTGGCGCGGCGCCTGGGCATCGCGTATGCCGCGCCGCGCCACCTGATCCGCACGAAAGCCACCCCGTCGCAAACGCGTTTGACAGCAAGGCAGCGGGTCACTAACGTCATGGGTGCATTCGAGGCCTCGGCCGCCGGTGGCTGGTCCGGGCAACGGGTGTTGTTGGTGGACGATGTCATGACGACTGGGGCGACGGTGAGCGCATGTGCTCATGCGTTGATGCAAGCCGGTGCGGCATCGGTTGATGTGGTGACGGTTGCCCGGGGTCAATAAAAGGACGTCCCTATGCCATTTTTCAGCAAGAAGAATTACTCGACCATCAAAGTGCGTAAACGCGAAATGCCAGACGGGCTGTGGCTGAAATGCCCCGGCTGTTCAGAAATCGTTTTCAAGCAGGAGCTTGAAGCGAACAACCAGGTCTGCCCCAAGTGCGGCTACCATTTCCAGATGCCGCGCCGCGACCGGATCGCGCTGCTGACCGAACCCGGTTCCTTTAAGGAAATGGCCGAGGACCTGGTCAGTGTGGATACCCTCAACTTTACCGGAACGGCCTCCTACACGAGCAAGCTGGCCGAGAACAAGAAGAAGACCGGCTTCAACGACGCGATCACCATCGGGACCGGCCTGATGGAGGATCTCCCGGTTTGCCTCGGCGTGATGGATTTCTCCTTCCTCGGCGCGAGCATGGGGGCGGTGGTGGGCGAGAAGGTGACCCGCCTGATCGAACACGGTACGGCCAACGGGCTCCCGGTCGTGCTCATCTGTGCCTCGGGCGGCGCCCGCATGTACGAAGGCATGTTCAGTCTGATGCAGATGGCCAAGACCAGCGGTGCCCTGGCCCGCCATGCCGCGGCCGGTCTGGCCTACATCCCCGTGTTGACCCATCCGACCACCGCCGGCGTCATGGCCAGTTTCGCCACCCTCGGTGATGTGATCGTGGCTGAACCGGAAGCGCTGATCGGCTTTGCCGGTCCCCGCGTGATCAAGGAGACGACCCAGCAGGATTTGCCCGAAGGATTCCAACGGTCGGAATTCCTGCTGAAACACGGTCTGATCGATGTCGTGGTGAAGCGCGGTGCGCTGAAGGGCACGCTGGTCAATCTGCTCCGCTTCATGCAGAAAAAAGTGGCCTGATCCGGCCGTGAACCGCGCGGTGCGGAGTCCGGCGGACGGCCTGCCCGCCCAAAGCCGTTTGCGGTGATGTTCCGATGAACACTCCGAACAACCAACCAGCGCCAACCGATCTCGACGCCGCCCTGTCGCGCCTGTTCCACCGCAACATCCATCTGGTCAAGCTCGACCTCGAGCCGATGAAGGCGTTGCTTGCCGAGTTGGGCAATCCCCAGAACGAGTACCTGTGCATCCATGTCGCCGGCACGAACGGCAAGGGCAGTGTGTGCGCGCTGCTGGAGTCGATCCTGCGCGCCCAGGGTTACCGCACCGGCCGCTACACCTCGCCGCACCTGATCCGCTTCAACGAACGCATCCAGGTCGCCGGGGAGACCATCGCCGACGAAACGTTGCGCGTATTGATTGACGAGGTCGAACATGCCGCGGCCGCCTTGCCTGCGCGCGGTCAGCGCGACGTCACCTTTTTCGAGTTCACCACCGCGTTGGCCTTCCTCTACTTCCGGCAGCAGGGGGTCGAGGTCGCCGTGCTGGAGACGGGCATGGGCGGACGGCTCGATGCGACGAACGTGGTCACGCCGGCCGTATCGGTGATCACCTCGATCGGGTGGGACCACATGGTGTACCTGGGCGATTCCCTCGCCAAGATTGCCGCCGAAAAAGCCGGCATCATCAAACCGGGCCGCCCGGTTGTGGTCGGTGCCTTGCCGGAGGAGGCGATGGCGGTGACCCTCGAGCGCGCCCACGCGGTGCGTGCGCCGCTGATCCGCGCCGCGGACCGGATCAGCGTGGATGTCTCGGCGATGACCTGGGGTGGTCAAACCCTGCGCATCAGCAGCGAACAAACCTCGTATGGAACGATCCACACCTCCTTGCCCGGCCTCCACCAGGGCGCCAACGCCGCGCTGGCCGTGGCGGCGGTGGAAGTGCTCGATGACCTCGGCGTTGCCGTCGGCGACGACGCGGTGCGGCGCGGATTGGCCGCTGCCGTCTGGCCAGCCCGCGGGCAATTGATCGCCAGCGATCCGCCGACCATCCTCGACGGGGCCCACAATCCCGAAGCGGCGATGGCGTTGGCGGCCTGGGTGAAAAAAGTCGCGGGCAAAAAAACGCCGGTGGGCTGGGTCGTCGGATTCCTCGGCGACAAGGATCCCGCCGCCTTCATGCATGCGCTCGGTCCGCTGGCCCGTCGGGTCTGGATTGTTCCGGTGCAGAGCGAGCGGGCGATGCCGGTCGATGAACTGGCGCGGCGTCTCGCCTTCCTGCCTTCAGTTGAGGTCACGCCCGATCTGGAGGCCGGATGGCGCGCGGCCGAATCGTGGGCGCGTGCCGAAGGGGGTGCCGTGGTGATCTGCGGGTCGCTCTACCTCGCCGGCGAGGTGCTCGAACGGATCAGCCGTCCCGGCGGTGCGCGTTCATCAGCGCGATGATTTCCTCGCGCAGGTCGAACAAGTGTTTTTGGGCAAGGCGGGCCGATTCGCTGGTCAGCAGGTGTTGCTGTTCGATGACCTGCAGCATGTCCAGCGCCTGGTGCACCAGGTGTACGCTGCGCTTCAGGCCGGCCACCACGTAACCGTGTTCCACATCGTCGCCGAAGGCCACGTCACCGAGCGTGTTGGAGAGGCGCACCCCGGCGGTTTCGACCAGGCCGACCCATTCGAAGATCCGGCTGTCGCCGCCCTCGGCCAACTTGCCCTCCTCGTCGAAGGTCTTCCATAAATCGGCGCTGAAGCGCAGCGCCTTCAGGGCCAGCGGATGCTCGATGGTGCCGTCGTCGTCGCGGACCCAGTCGATGCCCTCGCGCAGCGGGTTGGGCTCGCGGTGTTCATCGGCGAGGAAGTCATCGTCCTCGTCGTCTTCCTCGAAATCGGCATCGTCCTCTTCAATCTCCGCAAACACGCCGCGCTCCTGGGCCTCCAGTTCCTCCTCGACCCACATCCAGCCCATCTCGCGGGCGATCAGCATCTCCGAGTCGGGATGGCCGTGGTACTTTTCCAGCACCTCGCTCAACCGCTCGTTTTTGATGTCCGATTCCTTGAACACCCGCTCCCACTCAAACTCGTTCATCGGCCGGCTGTCCTCGGAGGGCATAGGAATTTCCTCGGCGGACTCCAGTTCGCTCAGGTGTTCCAGCCAGTGCCGGAACGAATCGCGGTTGGCGGCGAGCTGGTGGCTCTCCTCGTCGGCGGTCATGGTCCAGGTCGCCGGGCTGATGGACAGGCGGAAATCGGTGGCCTCGATCACGATGCGGCCGTTGGTCTCGGAGAACCATTCGATGAACAGCTTGTTCACCGTGCGCGCGGGCAGGTCGGTGGCGGGCGCGGGCGTAACCGGATCGGTCGGGGCAGGGAGGTCGATCACCTTCACGCGGCGCGACGCGGTCATGTCCCCGGTGAATCCGACGTGCAACGCATCGAGCACGAACGACTCCATGGGCTGCGCCGACGGGTTTTCAAAACGAACCAGCCGGCCGGCCAAATCGCGCAGGCAATTCCCGCGCAGTTCCAGCCGGACCGGGTCGGACCGACCGGCCAGCCACAGGGTGCCGGTAACCAAGCCTTGCTGCCGGTTATCCAACTCGCCTTTGGTGATGTATTTGGCAATGCGCCACGCCATGGGAACTTCCTCTACTGCACTATACGCTACACCTAGCGGTTGGGTGGCGTGCAGCGCAAGTGTTTATTCCGTGAGGCGAGGCCAACAAAGCTTCCCTGATGGTGCGGACCGGAGTAGAATACCGCCTGTCCGGCAAGGACAGGCAGGAGGACAGGGCATGATCGTATTGCTGAGTGATTTTGGAATGGCCGATGGGTATGTCGCCGCCATGAAAGGCGTGATCGCCCACGCCGCCCCCGGCCTGGCCATGGTGGATGCCACCCACGACATCGCCCCGCAGGATATCGCCGGCGGTGCCTGGGCCCTGGCCAATTACCTGCCGTATTACCCCGCCGGGACCGTGCATGTCGCCGTGGTGGACCCCGGGGTGGGGACGGGCCGTTCGCTGGTGCTCGTCGAGGCGGCCGGACAACGGGTGCTCGCCCCCGATAACGGCCTGGTCAGCATCTGGCTGGGCGGCGTGGACGCCTACCAGGTCTGGACGATCCGGCCCGACTGGCACCGCCCGGGCGGGGCCAGCGCCACCTTTCACGGCCGCGACATCCTCGCCTATGCCGCCGCCCTGCTGGCAACCGGGGCGCTGCCGGACGGCGTCTTGACACGCTGCGACCAACCGCTCACCCGCCTACCCGAAAGCCAGGTCCTCGTCGAAAAAGACCATATCCTCGGCCAGGTCATGCACATCGACCGCTTCGGGAACGCCATCACCGGCATTACCGGACGCCACCTCGGCCAGTTCCGGACCAAACCACGGGGGGTTATCCTCCCGTTTGGCGATAAAATCCCGTTCAAACGCACCTACGGCGATGTCCCGGCCGGGAAAAGCCTGGCCCTGATCAATTCCAGCGACCACCTGGAGGTCGCCATCCACGCCGGAAACGGCTCGCTGACCCACGGATTGATCCGCGGATCCCAGATCAAGGTCGTGTTTTCGTGAAAAACCCCGTACTTTTTCGGCCTCGATCGATGTCGAGGTGTCTTTTTTCGCCCTGAACGGGCACTTTTTTAGTGCGCATTTTGGCCGATGGTCGATTTTGCAGAAAAATTGCCAACTTTTAAGTTGCCTTCCAGCCCAACCCACCCTATGTTGTCCCTAAATCGACAACGTTGAGGTGCGGTATGATTGCCAGTACGGAACACATGAAGTTGGATGGGGCGCAGGCGCTGGTGAAGTGTCTGGAGGCGCAAGGGGTTGAGTACATCTGGGGTCTTTCGGGTGGCGCGGCCATTCCGATCTTTGACGCCCTGGTGACCACGGGCACGAAAATCAAGCTGATCCTGGTGCGCCACGAGCAGGGCGCGACCCACATGGCCGACGGGTATGCCCGGGCGACCGGCAAGCCGGGGGTGGTGCTGGTGACCAGCGGACCGGGTGCGACCAACACCATCACCGGCATCATGACCGCGCACATGGATTCGGTGCCGATGATCGTGATCACCGGCCAGACCATCACCCCGATGCTGGGCAAGGATGCGTTCCAGGAGGCCGACGTGTTTGGCCTGACCATGCCGGTGGTGAAGCACAGTTACCTGATCAAGAACTCCAACGACATCCCGCGCATTGTGAAGGAGGCGTTCCACATCGCCAGCACGGGCCGTCCCGGTCCGGTGCTCATGGACATTCCGAAGGACATCAGCTCGGGTCCGTTTACCGGCGGCACGTTGGATCCGGAGATGGACCTGCCGGGCTACAAGCCGGAGATCGAGATCAACCAGGACCATGTGAAGGCGATCGCCGCCGCGCTCGCCAAGTCGAAGCGCCCGGTGATCCTCGCCGGTCACGGCGCGCTGATCGCCCGGGCCTTCCCGACCATTGAAAAGCTCGCCGAGAAGCTCAAGGCCCCGGTGACCACGACCCTGCTCGGCAAGGGCGCGTTCAACGAGGAGCACCCGCTGGCGCTCGGTATGCTGGGCATGCACGGCACCGCCTACGCCAACAAGGCGATGGTGGAATGCGACCTCGTGATGTCGATCGGCTCGCGGTACGACGACCGCATCATCGGCCAGGCCTCGAAGTTCTGCAAGGACGCGGTGCGCATCCATATCGACATCGACATCGCCGAGATCAACAAGATGATCAACGTGCACCACTACTGCATCGGCGACGCCCGCCTGGTGGCGGAGGAGCTGATGAAGCACGTGTCCGAACTGGACACCAAGGAGTGGCTGAAGCACCTCGACGGCTACAAGAAGAAGTACCCGCTGAAGTACGGCAAGCAGGGCGGGCTGAAGATGCAGCACATCCTCGACGAGCTGTACAAGATGACCGGCGGCAAGATCATCGTGTCCACCGACGTGGGCCAGCACCAGATGTGGGCCGCGCAGTTCCTCAAGACGGTGCGTCCGGACGACTGGCTCAGCTCGGGCGGTGCCGGTACGATGGGCTACGGCTTCCCGGCCGCCATCGGTGCGCAGTTCGGCAAGCCGGAGGAGCAGGTGTGGGCCATTGTCGGCGACGGCGGGTTCCAGATGACCATGTGCGAGCTCTCCACCGCCTGCGTGCACAAGCTGCCGGTGAAGGTGCTGGTGCTCAACAACCACTACCTCGGCATGGTGCGCCAGTGGCAGGAGCTGTTCTACGACGACCGCAAGAGCGGCGTGGACCTCGAGGGCAACCCCGATTTCGCCAAGCTGGCCGATTGTTATCCCGGCGCGAAGGGCTTCACCCTGAAACGTCCGGCCGACATCCGCAAGATCCTCAAGCGGGCCATGGAGTACAATGACGGCCCGTGCGTGATCAACGCCGAGTGCGAAAAGACCGACAACGTGTTCCCGATGATTCCCGCCGGCCGTGCGCTGGAGGATATGATCATCGAACGCCCACGCTACAAAATGGAAAAGCCCACCGGCTCCACCTGAGGAAACAACCATGTCCCATCAACCGATCATCCACACGCTCAGCGTGTACGTGTCCAACAAACCGGGCGTGCTTGCCCGCATCGCCCAGGTGTTTGCCCGCCGCGGCTTCAACATCGAATCGCTCGTGGTGTCGCCGGCCATGGACGGGAAATTCTCCCGCATGACCATCGGCATCAGCGGCAACCCCGGCATGCTCGACCAGATCATCAAGCAGGTGAGCAAGCTGATCGACGTGATCTCGTGCAAGGACCACACCGGCGACGAGGCGGTGGTGCGCGAACTCGCCCTGGTGAAGATCCGCTGCGGCGCCGACCGCCGTTCCGAGGCGTTGCAGATCGTCGAGCACTTCGCCTGCAAGACCGTCGACCTCACCGAGAAGTCGATGATCATCATGGCTACCGGCGCCTCCGACAAGGTCGACGCCTTCGTGCGGATGATCAAGGCGTTCGACGTGGTCGAACTCGTCCGCACCGGCAAGGTGCTGATGGTCCGCGGCGAACAGCCGACCTGACCGTCCGCCATCCGTCAGGAGCATGGGGCCGACCGCGCGGTTCAGCGCGGCGCGCCCCATTTCTTTTTCAACAACTCCTCCTTGTCGAGCGCGTTCCGGCTCGCCACCTGTGCGGACTCGATCAGGGCCGCTCCGAGCGGCGTCATGGTGCGGTGAGACAGGTGCATCACCGAGAAGGTGGCCTGCAGCCAGTTCAGGGCAAATGGCAGGACCACCAGTTGCTTCCGTTCCAGCTCCTTCTCGATCAGCACATAGGGCATCAGGGTGACGGCATCGGAAGTGGCGACCGTCTGCTTCATCATCGCCACCGAGTCCACATGCACCGCCGGCATCCACCGGGCAAACAGTTCCTGCTGGGTCCGGGCCTGCGCGGTGCCGGCGGCCTTCATTTGGCCGATCAGCACATGGGCCAGCGAAGTCGTGCAGAGTGGGTATTCGAGCAGCCGATCCAGCGTGATCCGTTTATTCGCCAGGACCGGATGCCCCTTGCGCACGACCAGGTATCCGGTGAAGGTGGCGAGGGGAAGGATGCTGAATTCCGCGGTCACCCCGTGTCCGCGCGGATCGGTGATCCCGAGGTCGATTTCCCGGCGGCGAAGGCGCTGGATGATCTGGCCCGCGCCGTCGTTGACGATCCGGATGGTTGCCTTGCTGCCCGGCTTCAGCAGGCTGCCGATCGCCGCGCCCATGAACAGTTCCGAGGGATAGACCCCGCAACCCACCAGCAACTCCCCCGAGGACAATCCGGTCATCAGGGATACCTCGCGCCGCATATCGTCCGCCGCCATCATCACATTCAGGGCATGGCGCAACACCGTCTTGCCCGCATCGGTCAGCTCCGCCCCGTGGCGCCCCCGGTCAAACAAGGCGAAGCCGATCCGGGCTTCCGCCTCCTTGATGCTCCGGCTCAACGCCGGCTGGCTGATATGCAACACCCGGGCCGCCTTGGCAAAACTGCCTTCGTTGGCCAGGGCGATGACCTGTCGCAGGGTGCGTAATTCCATATCCATAACAAAAGCGTATGGAATGATTGATTATCTTGCAATATGCAACTAGGGGCATGGAGGATAATGTCCTAGCCCGTCTGGAGAGGATGGTCCGGGGTGGTGTTGGCGCGGAGGGTCCTCCCCGGTTGTGTGCAATATGTTCAACTCAAGAAGGAGCGTATCCATGAAGAAATCGATCGGAATCATGACCGTGCTGGCGTTGGCCGCCACGATCACGCTGGCGGCGGAAAAGCCGAACATCCTGGTCATCTGGGGCGATGACATCGGCACCTGGAACATCAGCCACAACAACCGGGGCATGATGGGGTACCAGACCCCGAACATCGACCGGATCGCCCGCGAAGGCGTCGGCTTCACCGATTATTACGCCCAGCAGAGCTGCACCGCGGGCCGTGCCGCGTTCATCAGCGGTTCGGCGCCGGTCCGTTCCGGCATGACCAAGGTCGGTATGCCCGGCGCGAAGGAAGGCTGGCAGGCGACCGACGTCACCATGGCCACGATCCTCAAGTCCCTCGGCTACGCCACTGGCCAATTCGGCAAGAACCACCAGGGCGACCGCGACGAACACCTGCCCACCGTGCACGGATTCGA
>CALBHI010000100.1 GCA_937894535.1 uncultured Verrucomicrobiota bacterium | reverse complement strand
CGCTGTTCCTCAAGCCCGACCTCGAGGCCGCGGCCGGCGAGAAACGCACCCTCGCCCCCGCCCCCGAACGGCCCCGCGACCTCAAGACCCTCGCCGCCTTCCCCGAAACCTTCGATGCCTGGTTCGCCGACCACTTCGGCTTCCGCTCCGCCCTCATCAAAACCCACGCCCGCCTTTCCTTCTTCGCCCTCCACACCTCCCCTTCCCCCAAGGTCTTCCGAGGAAAGGACGGCTTCATCTTCCTGAAGGGAACGCCGGCGGAAGATGGCGATCCGATTGCCGATCTGCGCGGCACGGCCCCGCTTTCCCCCTACGAGCTGGAGCGCTGGCGCTGGCAACTCGAGGATCAACATGCCTGGCTGCGCGACCGCGGCATCGGGTTCCTCTACGCCGTCATCCCCGGCAAGGAGCGCATGAACCGCGATCACCTCCCCGCCGGCTATGCGCCGGTGAACTCCGGGGCCTACGACCAATTTGTCGCGCACATCGCCCCGCGTGCCACGTACCCCTTTGTTCACCTCGAACCCGTACTCGCCGCCGCCGCACAGCACACGCTGCTCTACCGGAAAACCGACACCCATTGGAACGACGCGGGCGCGTGGGCCGCCGCGTTTGCCCTGACCGACACCTTGCGCCATCACGCACCCGCCGTGCCGCGGTTCACGCCGTCCGATCTGTCGTATCGCGTGATCGATTACCGCGAAGGCGACATGGGCAACATGCTTGGGCTTCCCGGCGAGACCTTCGAGCGCCTCGTCGAGATCCGCCGCACCGCCAGCGAACTCTCCGTGTTCCCGCTGACCGATCACCCGCTCGGCGACATCGTCACCACCACGACCGACGAACGCCGCCCGCGCGCCGTGCTTTTCCACGACTCCTTCGGCCACTACCTCAAACCGTGGTTCGGTGAATACTTCCGCTGGCTGCGCTTCCGGTGGAGCAACGCCGGCATCGACACCAGCGTCATCGCCGCCAGCGAACCGGAGTGGGTCATCCACCTGATGGCCGAACGCCGCATCCGCATGGGCCAACGCTACGAGATGGCCGTGCAACAACACGGTAACCGCGATCGCTTCAACCGGGCCGGCATCACCGCCGCCATCGCTTCGTGGAATCCCGCCACCGGCTTCGACACCCTCGCCTCCGCACCGGACGTCACCGCATCGCCCGGACCCGACGGACTGACCCTCACCGGTCAACGCCGCACTCCGGCTTTTACCCTGCCGCTGCCCGCCGCCACCGCCACCCACCTCCCCGTGCTCCGTATCGAGGCCTCCGTCGAATCCGCCAGCGAACTCATGCTCGGCTGGACCGGCCCCGACGGACGCCCGGTGCGCGACGTCAAAGGCCCGTTGCCCCCTGGCCGCCACACCCTCTACCTGCCCGTCCTCGACCCCGAAGCCTCCGGACCCCTTCACCTCGAACTCGTCCGCGGAGCCGGCCAGATCACCGTGCACGATCTTGTCATCCGCCTCATTGCCAGATAATTAGGCTGTTTTTTCAATTCGGCGTGTCATTTTCCCGTGAAGCGGTTTATAGTAGTCGCGAGGTCTGTTCGCGATGCATACGCCGCGCCATAAAACGTTTCGACAACGCAAGAGGATTGTTCTCTTCGCGTGCCTCGTGGCCATCGCCGGGTCCTCTACCGCCGGGGCACCAAGCACTTGGAGCAACAGCCTGGGTATGGCCTTCCGACCCATTCCCGGCGGCGGTGGTTTGTTGTCGGTCTGGGAGACCCGCGTCCAGGATTTCACCGCCTTCGTCGACGCCACCGGCCACGAAGCCAGCGAGCGTTTTTTTTATTACCAGGACCGTGCATGGCGCATGGACACCAACGACTGGCGCAGTCCGGGATTTGCGCAGACGCCCGACCATCCGGTGGTCGGGGCAAGCTGGGCAGACGCCATGGCCTTTTGCGATTGGTTGACCCTGACCGAACGCGCACGCGGGGTCATCTCCGACGTTCAGCGCTACCGGCTCCCGACCGAAGCCGAATGGTCGGCCGCCGCCGCCGGGACCCCCAATCCCTACAGCCTGACCAATGCCGCCAACTTCCACCCGGTCTTGAACAGCGACCCGTTTGACATCACCGCCCCGGTCGGAAGTTTTCCTCCCAACCCCCATGGCTTTTACGACATGGCCGGCAATGTGTGGGAGTACTGCCTCGATTACGCCACCGCATCACAACCGTTCCGGGTGATCCGCGGCGGCAGTTGGCAGAACTGGCACGAGCGGTATGTCGGCGTCCACGCCCGCGGCCAATGCGGCGAACAGGTCCGCATCACCCTCTACGGCTTCCGCATCGCCCTCGTGGATGACAGCCCGCCATAGCGGCAAGCCCGCTCGCCGCGTTTACAACGTGATGCCCCACAAACGGCGCGCGAGCATGCGGATCGCAACCGCCTCGGCGACACAGACCATGCCCGTGGCCACCGCCGCGCCGGGCAAACCAAACCACGGGATCAACACGGCATTCAGCAGGATGTTCGCCATCACCAGCGCGGCCACCAACACGGTGTTCACACCGGGACGACCACCCTGGATCAGGATCCCCAGGAATGGCCGGTAGGCAGCGTTGGCCGCCAGCGCACCCAGCAGGATGGCCAGCACAACACCACCGGTCCGCCACATGGGCGGCACATCAAACCACCACAACACCGCCGCGTACCCCGCGCTGATCAATACCGCCAGCGCCACCATCACCGGCACGAACACCCGGCGGACGCGCCGGGTCAAGGCCGGCAACTCGGCCAGCGTTCCCTGCGCGAAATGACGCCCGATCAAGGGATCCATGTTCTGCCGCACCACGACCGACAACTGGGCAAAGCCCTCGGCCAGCATCGCCGAAAAACTGTACACCCCGATCATCGCGTTGCCGGCAAAAAACCCGAGCATGATCACATCCACCCGCGTATTCATCTCGCCCAGCACACCGGTGAGGAAGCCCCGCATGCCGAACCCGGCATGGCGGCGCAGCCATGCGCGATCAATGCACCGCCAGGAAAGCGGACATACCCGCAGGCCCGTATAGAGCAGCAGCACCACCAGCAGCACCGCTTCGGTCAGGGTCAGCGCCGCCGCCAACCATTCGGGAGGTGCCACGGCGGCCAGCACGGCCAGGCTGGCGATCAGCAACAGGCAACGCAACGACTGGAACACCGCGAACATCCGCATGTGGCGTCGTGCATTCACCGCCATCAACAAGGCCTTGTTCACGGCAAAAAACAGCAAACCCGGCGCGGCCATGCGCAATCCCGCCGCCACCCCGGGCTTGTCCATGGCGGCCGCGATGGCCGGCGCGGCGGCATACACCGCGGCCGCGATCACCGCGCCCAGCAGGAACACCAGCGCCACCGCCGACGACACCAGGGCCGGACCCTCGCGTTCCGGATCCACGGACCGTGCGTAATGGCTGATCACCGAATACTGCACCCCGCCCACCGCCACCTGCGACACGATCAGGTAGATGGCGAAGACCAGGTTGAACAACCCCAAGGCCTCGGCCCCGCAGACGGACAGCACCAACAGGTTGGCCAGGATCCCTCCGCTGCCGGCCACGGCCAGCCCGGCCAGGTTCCACGCGACATCCACGGAGAAACGCCGCGCACCCGTCATCGCCGCGGCATCCGGTGAATGATGGACAACACCTCACGCATCGGACGCGTCACGCCGATCGTCCGCAGGTACCACTGGATGGTCTCCCAGCGCGGGCGGTTTTCCTCGCGCACCTTCGCCATCGCGGTGTCGCGATCAATCAGCCCCTCGCGGATCTGGTTGCTGCGGAAGGTGTCGTTCTCCGTGAAGCCGGCGACCTGGAAATAAATGTAGTTATAGAACGCCGCGGTGCCATCGCCGATGCGCCACGTCGATGACGTGTCGGTGGCCAGCTCGAAGTCGTACCGTTCGCGCAGGGTGCTCACCACCGCGTTTTCCTCCCACGGCAGGTAGCGGAACAGGTTTACGTAGTCGCGCCCGAGCCCGTAGTAACAGATGGAGGCGAAGGCCGTGTCGAGCAACGAGCGGTTGAGGTAAGCCGGATTGAGCAGGTACTCCCGCGCATAGTAGGCGGCGAGGCCAAGTTTGCTCGACCAGGGCAAGGTGTACACATGGCGGGGATCCGGATGCGGGCGCACCCCGGCATAACCCGTCTTGAAATCGGTCCGCTCGAGCAGGTTCTCTCCCATCACCGCCAACGGCGCGCCGGTTTGTTTGCGCACCTGCTGCAGGTAATGGAAGTAGTGCTTGTCGCCGGCCATGAAAAGCGGAATCACCCCGATCCGCGGCCGCCGCAACCAGGCTTCGACATTGCGGCGGATGTTCTCCCGCTTGCGGGTGATGTCGGCCGAGACCACGATATGCTCGACACCGAGCCGCGCACAGATGCGCGAAATGTTGCGGCGGGCCAGGTCGGTCACCATGCCCCAGTCGTAGGTGTAGGCCACCGGCTTGAGGTTGAGCTCGGTGCAGGCGAGGTGCAGGGCATAAAGGCTGTCTCGCCCGCCGCTGACGCCCATCACGCAATCCGGCGCATGGGCCGGCTTCCCGGCGACCGCCCGGTCGACCACGCCGCGCAGCGCATCGAGGCCGAGGTGCACCCGCGGCTGGTAGCGGTGGCAGTAGGAACAGACGCCGTCGCGGTCGAAGGTGATGTAGGGCATCGTCTCGGGCAACAGGCACCGCGTGCACCGGCGCAACGCATCGGCCCAGGTGCGGTCGTGCGGAAACGCGGCCGCGACCTCATCACGTTCCCGCGCCGCCTCCGGATCATCCACCCCGAGCAATCCGACATGGCGGTGTATCGCCCGGCGGGGCGGCGGGGCGTCAATGCCCGGAGCATCCTCCATCACCCGGACCGGCCCGCCCTTCACCACCGAGGGCGGTACCGGCGCGGGGGCATCCAGCCGCCACCGCGTCACCGTCAGGGTATCGAGGTTGGCCGCACAGGCCTCGCCGGCAAGCACCGGGCTGATCCGCCATGCGGCGGCCGGCACCCCAAAGGGCGATGTTGCACATACGGTTTCAAGGATGAAGCGCTCGGAGGCGAAGACCAGGGCCCGGCGATCCGTTTCCTCGGCGAGGTACAACGATCCGTTGTTGGTCGCGAGCAACAGCGCCGGCACGTCCTGCATGAACACCGCGACCGATGCCGTGCCATCCAACCGGGCAAACGTCCGGTTTACCGCCGGCTCCAGTCCGGCCGCGGCATCCAACTCCTGACGCAACAAGGCCATGATGACTTCGGTGTCCACGTCGCGTGTCCGCACCAGACCGGGGTTTTCCGCCCACAACCGGTCGTGGTTCACCACGATGCCGTTGTGCACCCCGACCACCCCCGGCGCGGCAACCGGCTGGTTGTTGCGGTTGTCAAGATGGGTTCCGGTCGTGACCAGGCGGGAATGGCCAACCACCGCCACCGCGCCATCCGAGGAATCCAATCCGGCCCCGTTCAGGAAAGCCCGGTAGGCCGCGCTCCGCACCATCGTCGAGGCCGGGACACCACTTCGCAGGATGCGGATCCGGTCACGGGCGGCCACCATCAGGCCGGAGGCTTCACGTCCGCGTGATTCGGACAGCATGAACAACCGGCGCACGACCTCGCGGGCCGAACCGGTTCCGCCCGGGGCCGTCGCCATGAATGCCACACCGAAGATCCCGCACATCGGATCAACCCTCTCCCCGCTTCACCGCAACCACCGTCAAGATGTCGCCGAAGTTCAGGTACAAACGCCATCCATCCATGCCGAGCCGGCGAATCAGCGCCGCGAGCGGACGCGCCCAGCGTCCCCACGATTCGACGGCCTTGAACAGGGCAAAACCCAGGGTCACCCACTTGCCCGGATGACGCACCGAGACCACGTCGAATCCGTGCCGCGCGAGGAGCCGGCACAACGAATCCCGGGTGAAATAGGAGAGGTGTTGCGGTGGCGTCAGCAACGGCCACCGCGCCCCGGTCAACCGCGCCCACGGCGAAGCGATATCGCCGGTGCTGACCACGAGCACGCCACCCGGGGTCAGCACCCGTGCGGTTTCCGCGATCACCGCGGAAGGATCGGTGACATGTTCGATCACGTCCCACAGCGTCGCCACCTCGAACCGGCCCGCCGGAAAAGCGGCCGAGGCGAGATCGCCGGCATGCACGGGAAGGCCAAGCCGTTCGGATGCGGTCGCCGCGGCGCTGCCCGCCGGTTCGACACCGGAAATGGCGAAACCCGCCTCCCGGGCGGCCGCAAGGAAACTACCGGTCGCGCACCCGATATCCAGCAACGATCCGCCGGTCCGTTGCGTGCGTATCAAACCCAGCTTGAACGCATCATTGCGCGCGGCCGCCCGGCGTGCCGCTTCACTGTACTTGTCGCCGCGCTGGAAATAGGCGGCCGTGTAGACCGCCGCCAGCTCATCCGCCCCGGGAGTCGGCCAAACCATGCGCACCCCGCACCCGGTACAAGCGTGGATGGCATAACCGTGTTTCACCCAAACCGGGGTGGCCGACAGCGGTGCCCCGCAGCAGGCGCAACGGGCTTCACCGGTTGTGGAAGTCATGCATTTCCCTCCGCACCGCGGAAACCTGATCGCAGAGCAAACCAAAGAGGAAGACCAGCAAACTCGCGAGGGCAAGGATGGTGGTTACCGCGCCCAGCCCGTCCCACGGCGTCTTCAGGACATCCTTGGCAAAACTCGCGATCGTGGCGATGCCCAGCGCCGCACTGAGTTGCAGGAACACCCGCAACGGCTCGAACAGCACGGTCAGGCGGAGGATCAACAGGAAGGTTTGCGGCCCGTGTTTCCATTGCCGCACCGAGCTGGTGCCCTTGCGGGCCATCACGGTGATCGGTTCCCAATGGATGGAATAGCCGGCCTTGAGCAAGGCGAAGGTGCTGGTGGTGGAAAAGGAAAAACCCTCGGGCATCAGGTGCAGGTACCGGAGCAGGACGGAACGGCGGATCATGCGCAGACCGGAATTGAAATCGGGCAGCTCCTGCCGGGCCAGGTAGTTCGCCACGTTGCGAAGGACCCACTTGCCGGGACGCCGGACCGTCGGCGCATGGGAATCCCGCGTCCGTGCGCCGACCACCATGTCGTAGGCCTCGCCAAACGAGGCGATGCGCACCACATCCTCGATCCGGTGCTGCCCGTCGGCATCACAGAACAGGACGTATTCGCGGTCCGAGGCGAGCACGCCCGATTTTAGCGAGGATCCATACCCGCGGCACACCTCGTGCCGGATCACCCGGGCTCCGGCCTCCCGTGCGGCGTCGCCGGTACCATCGCTGGATCCATCATCCACCACGATCACCTCCGCCGCCGGCAACGCCGTGCGCAGACCGCGCACGACATCCGCGATGGATGCCACTTCGTTCAGGGCGGGAATAATCAGGGTGATGGTATGCTGATCCATGATAGCGGACCTATATACCGGATTCGCATACCCTGACAACAGGAACCGGCCCGGCTCAGTGTACATCGTAGATGAACAGCCGCACGGAATGCGGGTGTACCCGCCAAGGCAGATCAATCCACCGATACAATCCGCGCGCCGGCTGGCGGGCGAGCGCCTCGGGCAAGGCCAGTGGCGTGAAGAAATGGTAGGTATAGACAAAGCGGTCGGTCAGGGTGAGTTCCGGTACACCGGGCGGCATGTCCACGAGCCGCACCGGGGAACTGGTCACCAGCGCGGTACGCGGGAAACGCTTGGTCAGGGTGATGATCTCCGGCCGCCAGGCATCATCGACCGAACCGAGGGGAAAAACCGCCAACCGGCTGGAATAGACCAGGGGCGTGCCGACCAGGCTGCGCGCCGGATCGTCTTGCGGGATCACCATCAACACCAGGGCATCCCGTCCCAGCGCCTTCTCGAGCGCCGCGCGTTGCCCCTTCGGCTCGGAAAAGGTTTTGCCCCGTGCGGCCACGGAAAACCATCCGAAGTACACCACCATCACGGCGCACATCAGGCCGCGCAACCAGCGGATCGCCCACGAGCGCACCGGACCGGCGGTTACGGCAACGAGCAGCACCAAGCTGTAGGGCACCACTTCGCTCAGGTAATAACGGTCGTAATAGAATTGATAGAAGCGGCTGTAGGCATATGGGCTGAACAAGACCAAGGCCATCATCCAGGCCACGAACAGGGCCAATACGGTGCGCAAGGTCCAGCCCTGTCCGCGCATCAGCCAAGGCAGCAGGACGAGGAGCAGCAACGCCGGGGGAAACAGGTACACGGCATAGCGGTAGAGAAACCCCCGGGTAAACGCCGAGTCGGACTCAACCGTCACACCGGGGTAATCCGGGTAATCCGGAATGACCGAGGTTCGCATGATCCCGGCCTGCAGGTACAAGGCCACCAGCACCAAGGCAGGAAGAACCAGCATGAGCCATGGGGCCCATTGATCCGCCCGCGCGGCGACCACCGCACGGCGGCGGCCCATCCACCCCGCCAGCGGCAACAGCACCACCAGGCCCACGGCGGCCACGAGTCCCACGCCTTCGCTGCTGCGCTGGATAAACGTCACCATCGGCAGGAACAACCGCGGCATGACCTCGTGGTACCAGACACAGGACAACAACCACCAGGCGGCCAATCCGGCGATTCCCGCCACCCACCCCAGTCGCGAACGCAGATCCGGCAACGCGATGAGGCCACCCAGCAACAACCCCGCGAAAACCGGCATGTACACGAACCCGGTCATCCGCACATAAAAAAAGGCATTGAAGCACAACCAGGCAAGCAGCCAGGCATCCCACGCCAGCCGCTTGTCCTGGCCGGCCCGAAAGGCGCGGGCCATGTAGTAAAACCCGTTGGTGGTGAAGGCCAGGGCGAGCATTTCCCCCACCGGGTACTTGGACAGCAACACCAAACCGGGATGGATGGCGGCGACGAGCAGGACCAGGTAGGCCGAACGATGACCATGGCGCCCGGTGATCTCGCCGTACAACAAGAACAAGCCGGTCACCGCCAACAGGCCGAACAGGACGATCGATCCGGTGGCCAGGCTGGGTGCCAGCGATCCGGTGGCGGCCATCCACACCGGGTGCAACGGATAAAACGGCATGTGCACGAGCGAATGGTCCGCATCGACCATCTCCACGCCGGGATAAAGCGAGCCCCCGTTGGTGTCGTACAAGGCGCGTTGGGCGGGGTCCAACGAGGCCCGCAAACCGTCCTCGGCCGACAAACCGCCGCTGTGGCGGATCAGCGACGCCATGTTCACATACAAACCGGGATCGTACCCGCCCGACTGGTTGGGATACGGCGGCGTGCGCAACCACCAGGCCAGCGTGAGGGTCAACACCAGCAGAACCGCCTGGCCGGCGGGCACCCGGGCGAACAGGAGGTTCCGGCGCAACCGCCAGGCCGCCGCCAGCGGAACACCCAGCAGGATCGCCACCATGACCCAGCCGTGGAACCGCCCGAAGGTGACCAGACCCAGTCCGGCGATACTGGCCAACCCCACCCCGGCCACCCACGCATCATACCAGCGCAACCATGCCGAAGACGCATCACCACCCGCCGCCGGGGAATCTGAAGGGGAACGAAACATGATCTGGCCCCACGGTACCGGGTTTGCCTGCCGGGTCAAAACGAATCGCTCCCCCCACCCCCCAAAAGGGGTCACCCCCAAAAGGGGTCAGCCCTCACTATTTGCACTCCGCGTGATGCCGGTGATCCGGCGAGATGGAACCTCGGCTTGTGCGCGGTGCCGGCTCTGTTTAGGATGCAGCGGATGAAACGTCGTGACACCTTTGATGTGATGTGTGGATTGCTGGGCCTGCTCGGCGATATCGTCGCGGTGTTTTTCGGCTTCGAACTGGCGGTATGGATCCGTTTCCACAGCGGCCTGATCCCGATGCTGCACGAGGGCCTGCCTCCGGCCGGGCTCTATACCCAGGCCGGCCTGGTGGTGACGCTGCTGTTCTGCTTCATCTACCAGACGCTCGGCCTTTACAAACGCCCGCAACTCGGTTCGTTCAGCGAACGCATCCCGCGCCTCGTCCGCGCCACCGGCCTCGGCATCCTGCTCACCACCGCCCTCGCCTTCGCCATCCGCACCGACCCGCCCCTGTCGCGTATCACCATCGCGGTTGCTCTGGTCAGCATTTCGACCATGGTGCTGGTGGTGCGCTTCATCCTGTTCCGCGCCGAACTGATCATGGCCCGCCGCAAACACGTCTCGAACCGGGTCATCGTGATCGGCACCGACGCGGTGGCCGCGCGCTTGAAGAAGGCCCTCGAACGCGAACCGCGCCTGCGCACCGCGGTCGTGGCCTATTTGACCGTCGGCACGGAGTCGCCCGATCCCGGCATCGATCCCGCGCTTATCAAGGGCACGGTGGACGACCTGAACCGCTTCCTCGACGCCGGCCAGGTTGACCAGGTGATCCTCGCCACCCCGGCCACCCTGCCCCATGCGCGCATGGCCGATATCATCCTCGATTGCGAACGCGCGATGGTCGCCTTCAACTTCGTGCCCGACCTGTTCCGCCTGCTGACCATCACCATGGACATCCAGTCGGTGGACGGCATCCCGATCCTCGGCACCGCGAAGTGGCCGCTCGATTATTTCTGGAACCGGTTTGCCAAACGTACCGAGGACATTGTCGGCGCGATCGTCGGCCTGCTCCTTTCCGCGCCGGTCATCCTTGTCGCCGCGCTGCTGATCAAACGCAGCTCGCCCGGCCCGGTGTTCTATCGCCAGGAACGGTGCGGCCGCAAGGGCGACACCTTCACCATCTACAAGCTCCGCACCATGCGCCCCGACGCCGAGGACCAGACCGGCCCGGTGTGGACGGTCGAGAACGATCCGCGCCGCACCCGCATCGGCACGTTCCTGCGCTCGACCAACATCGACGAACTCCCCCAGTTCTGGAACGTACTCAAGGGCGACATGAGCCTCGTCGGCCCGCGCCCCGAACGCCCGCACTTCGTCGAGCAGTTCAAGGAGGACATCAGCCGCTACATGTGGCGCCACTTCCACCGCCCCGGCATGACCGGCTGGGCGCAGGTGAACGGCCTGCGCGGCAATACCAGCATCCACGAGCGCATCAAGTACGACCTCTATTACCTCGAAAACTGGTCGCTCGCCCTCGATTTCAAGATCCTCGCTCGCACCTTCTTCACGCACACCAACGCGTATTGATACACCCGCGGCGACGAGCCGCCTCCACCTCCGCCCCATGAACGCCTCCCCGCGCGCCCCCACCCTCCGCCTGCTCGACTACTACGTGATCGAGGGCCTGAACGCCTTCGCCGCGACGACCTTCCTGCTCGGGATCTTCTTCTGGGCGCGGGTGCGCTTTGACTTTACCGCCACCGAGAACCTCGCCCTCGGCGCGCTGCAGGGACTCGGCCACATGATCGGCTCGCGCTTCGGCGGAACACTCAGCGACCGCTGGGGCTACAACCGCACCGTGGTCACCGGCATCGCGGTCATCGCCGCGCTGACCCTCACCGCCTGGCTGCCCGACCAACGCCTGCTGCCGTTCGCCGTCATCGCCGCCTACTCCGCCGCCATCGGCCTGACCTGGCCGGCGCTGGAGGGCGGCGCGATGCACCTGCCCGGCACGCTCAACATGCCGCAGCGCCTCGGCATCTACAACCTGGTCTGGTCGTTCACCGGCACCGCCGGCTTCGCCCTCAGCGGCTGGTTGTTCGAGCGCAGCGTGGATGCGATTTTCTGGATCCCCGGCCTGATCCACCTCGCCCAACTGATCTGGATCGGGGTGCAACGCGGACGCCATCCCATCCGCGGCGAAGCGGCCATGGCCTTCCCGCACCTCGGCGACCGCACCCCGCCCGCGCGCAAACAGCAACTGACCCGCATGGCCTGGCTGTCGAACAGCACCGGGTATTTCCTCGTCGGCGGCTTCTCCGCGCTGACCCCGTTCATCGGCGAACGCCTCGGCCTGACCCCGACCTGGTCGATCTGGCTCGGCTGCCTGCTGCTGTTCGCCCGTGCGCTGAGCTTCGTCGCGCTGTACCGGTGGAGTGGCTGGCACTACCACCCGGCGTGGAGCCACTACGCCTTGTGGTCGGCACCGCTTTACCTCGCCGTGGTGTTCTTCGCGGACCATCTCGCCGTCGCCGCGACCGCCTGCGCCCTGCTCGGCTTTTCGCTCGGACTGAGTTACTACATGTCGATCTACTACACCCTCGACGCGAGCGAACACAAGGGACAGCAGGGCGGCTTGCACGAAGCGCTGATCGGCCTCGGCATCCTGCTCGGCCCGTTGGTCGGCGCGGTGGGCGGGGCCACCACCGGATCCACCCCCGGCGCGATGGCCACGCTGATCGCAGCGGCCCTGCTCATCACCGCCGCCGGGGCGAGCTGGATCCGTGCAGCAAGGAAAGCAACACGATTCCCTGCGGCTTGACCTATCCGGTCAGGTGGGCAAGCCGCTCCACCTCGCAGTCAAGGTGGAATGCGTTCCCCTGAACGCGTTACTTACGGCGCGATCTGGACGTCGATGCGCCTCGAATGTGGGAATGCATCACTCGATGCTCCGTCAACCCGGGACGTAAGCGAATAAAACCTGGAGCAATCGGCGTGACTACTGAATACCGCGTATGCGAATCCGGCCGGGTTCAACAATCCATAAATGCTTGTGAGGCGATTCGGTAGCCAACGCATGTGCGAATTGGCCCACCAACGACAAGACGCTCGCTTTAGACTGATCACTGGCACGGATTACAACGATGCCGGCATAGTCGCCCGGCGGATAGCTCAGCATATTGGCGAAATCCGTATCCAGCGTGATGAACGTCCTGGATTCGGCTTGGCATACCGCAGCAACCTGCTCATCCGGAGCACCCCCAAGGCATTGATCAAGAACAGAAAGCGCATCATGACCTTCCTTGCGCAGCCATTGACACGATTCCAAAGGAAGATTTTCGTCGAGCTTAAAGTCCACGGTACGCCTCAAGCCGGCATGGCAAGTATGCGCTCATGCGAAAGCTCTGCGGCATAAGCGATGGATGCACGGATCGCTTCCGTAGAAACCGATGGATAGTCTCTTCGAATATCCTCGGGCGATGCGCCTGCGGCTAGGTTGTCGAGGATAACGGTGACCATAACCCGCGTGCCCTTAATGCAGGCTTTTCCATGGCATACGGAGGGATCTATCGAAATGTAGTCAGTCCACTTCATGTAAACAACCGTACCACAAATCCGGCTCAGCGTGAATGAAATTGCGCCGATGATCCGACGGCCGCGTTGCCTCAGAATAGATGACACCGAAGCGGGTTGCGGTGAAGGCGGTTTGCGGGGGGTGTTGCCTCAGAATCATGACACCGAAACAATGGGGTTATGAACATGAGTGAAAATGCGACGCGAGAGTATGTTGTTCGGATGCGGGTTCGGTATGGGGCGATGAAGACCAAAAAGGACCGGGGTCGGCTGTTGGATGACTTTTGTGCAACGACGGAGCTTAGTCGCAAGCATGCCATCAAGCTGCTCCGCGACACATCGCCTCCCCTGCAACGGAGCGGTCGCAAGGCGACCTACGGACCGAAGTCGGCGGATGCATTAAAGGCGATCTGGCTGGCGGCCGGTCAGCCGTGCTCCAAGTTAATGAGGCCGATTATGGATTGCTATGTAAGCAGTTACGAAAAGGCCGAGGGATCCTTCGCCCGAGCGATTCGGTTGGATCTATTGGCTATGAGCGCCTCCAGCATAGAGCGGTTACTGGCACCGGCGCGTGTTGCTCATCCCCGTCGCTCCCGTAGCCCCCTGGGCGTGGCTGCCGTCAAGAAGGAGGTTCCGGTACGGGCGGGGGTGTGGGAGGTAAGCGAGCCTGGATGGACCGAGGTGGATACGGTGGCTCATTGTGGCGGGAACATGGCGGGTAACTTCGTCTGGTCCTTGACGATGACCGATATTCAGACGCAGTGGACCGAGATTCGTATGATGTGGAACCGGGGAGCGGCAGGAACGTTTGCCCGGATCGAGGAAATCAAACAGGCACTGCCGTTTGATCTTCGCGGTCTTGATTGTGACAATGGGGGAGAGTTTTTGAACTGGAATTTGTATGCGTATTGCCAGAACGCCCGCCCGACCATCCAGATGACCCGGTCACGACCTTACATGAAAAACGACCAGGCTCACGTTGAGCAGAAGAATGGAACCCATGTGCGCGGATTGCTGGGGCATGATCGCATCGAGGATCCGGATAGCGTGGTCGGTCTCAATGAGGTGGGTGTTTTGTGGTCCTTGTGGAAAAACCTGTATAGCCCGGTGAGAAAGCTGGAATCCAAAACGCGTGTTGGCCATCGCTACCAGAAGCGGTACGACCAGGCGCAAACTCCGGCGCAACGGGTGTTGGACTGTACATCGATAGCGGCCACCCAGAAAGACCGCATTCGCCACCTCTTGGCCACCACGGATTGCTTTGAACTCAAGCATCAGGTGGAACGCCAACT
>CALBHI010000099.1 GCA_937894535.1 uncultured Verrucomicrobiota bacterium | reverse complement strand
CACAAGGAGGCCTATTTCGACAACTGGGGGACGACGACCTATTCGAAAGGATTTTTCCCGCCGGAATCGTCGTTTGCCGACCACATGATCCCGGCGTTGGTGGCCGAAGGGATTGAATGGGTGTTTGTGGACAGCGGGCACTTCGACCGCACGCTGGAGGATTTTCCCTGGTCGGCGGCGAGTTCGATCCGCCCGAACCTGGCGGACGTGCGAAACGGCACCGCCGCCTCGAAAGCCAGCACCTGGGTTCAGTTGAACAATGTGTACGCCCCGACACCGGTCGCCGCGCCGTTCAGTTACCAGCCGCACCGCGTTCGCTATGTGGATCCGGCCAGCGATCCGCAGAATCCGACGGTGACCTCGATGATTGCCGTTCCCGCCGCGCGGTACGAGGGCAACGAGAACGGCCGCGGCGGTTATGGCGCCTTCAAGCCGGAGAATGTGTGGGGCAGCAAGCTCGACAAAAACAACAATGCGGCGCGTCCGATGATCATCGTCTGCCACAGCGATGGCGACAATTTCGGCATGAAAAACGCAGACGCGTGGAACGGCCAGCACGGCCTGTTCCTGAACATGATCCAGAGCAATCCGAATTTCGAGCACACCACCGTGCAGGATTACCTCGAGATGTATCCGGTGCCCGCGGACGACTACATTCACGCCGAACCGGGCTCATGGATCGGCATCGATGGCGGCACGCCGTTTTTTGACAAGTGGATTGAAACCGAAGTGCGCAGTGGCGAACATCCGGACTACTGGTCCTGGTCGATGATCATCGCCGCCCAGAACCGGGTGATCCATGCCGACAAGCTGGAAAACAACTACTCGATGAACGATGTCCGCTGGGGCATTGGCAATGACACCGCCAAGGCCTGGCGTTATTACCTCCAGTCCGAAACCTCCTGCCATTGGTACTGGGATTACGACCGGGCCAACCCATGGGATGGCAATGCGACACGCGGGGCGAACCTGGCGATCATCGAGGCGAACAAGGTGATCAACCGTCACACCAGCAACGATCCCTTTGGTCCCTCCATCTTCCCGCCACAACGCACCATCTGGAATCCCGGCGGCCAGCATTACGATGCCAAGATCATGCCGTCCGACTTCACCGTGTGGTCCTACATCGATGATGTGAACGGTGTGGCCTCGGCGACGCTGAAGTGGCGCACGGCGGATTACACCTCGTACAAGAACCTCAGCGATTATTCCCACGACCTGTATGCGCACACCCCGGGCAAGAACAGCCCGTGGAACCAGGTGGCCATGGCCGCCGATTGGTATCCTACAGTGCGCGGTCCGCAGGTGCCTGAGCCGGTCGCCCGGGCCCAGCGCTACCAGGCGGAAATCGGCGGGGTCAGCAACTCGCTGGTCAGCTATTACATCGAGGCGGTCGATACGCGCGGCAACACGAACCGCAGCATCATGCGCCACGTATGGGTCGGCCAGGCCTCCGGCACGAACAGTTTCCAGTCGCATGTGTCGTTCGATCCGTCCGCACCGTCGGGTTGCGGCCCGGTGACCGTGAAGTACCGCAAGACCGGCAGCCCGCTCGGAGCCGGTCAGGTGTACATCCATATCGGTCGCAACAACTGGCAGGGCACCATCCTGCCCAATCCGGCCATGACCGATTCCGGGGAGTTCTGGACCTACACCTACACCCCTGCGCCCGGCACGGTGCAGATCAATGTGGCGTTCAACAATGGCGCCGGGACATGGGACAGCAACGGCGGCTTGAACTGGAATGCCACCGTGACCGGCTGTAACCAGGCGACCAACGGCCCATCGTACGTGACGGTCAGTCCGGATGCTCCGCAGCAGTGCCAGCCGTTGGTGGTGACCTACCATCCGGCCGGCGGCGTGTTGAGCAACGTGACCCCGGTCACCTTGTATGCGCTGACCAACCAATCGGTTACTCCGGTCCAGTTCGCGATGGCACCGGCGGGCAGCACCTGGATCCACACCAACACGAGCCTGGGCGGGGTCACCAACCTCCGGGTTTGGTTCGCCGGGCCGGGTGGCACCCCGGTGGATAACCGCGGTGGATCAAACTGGGTGTTCACGGTGGGTGTCTGCGCAACCAACAACGGGCCCTCGGTGGTGCAATGGGCCCCGGCTTCCCCGGTTGGCTGCGAACCCGTGACCATCCGCTACCGGGCCAACGAGAGCGTGCTGAAAAACGCCCAACCGGTGTACATCCATGTGGGCCACAGCGGCTGGAACAACGTCGTGCTGCCAAATCCCGCGATGACGCTCGGACCGGATGGATTCTGGAGCTATACCTACACGCCACCGCCGGGTGCCACGGAGATCAATGCCGTGTTCAACAACGGGGCGGGCATCTGGGACAACAACAGTGGCAATGACTGGGACCTCGCCCTTTCCGGGTGCGACGTCGCCAACGGGGTGGTCGTCACGACCCCGGCTTCGAACATCACCGTCGGTGTCCAGGCGGGAACGGCCACGGTATCCGGCGTGATCAGCCCGGATATCGTCGGTCTGCTGCGTTGGTCGAACAGCCTGACCGGTGCGGTCGGAACCTTTCCCGCCACGACGGTCTGGTCGGTCTCCGGGATCGCCCTCGGTGTGGGGGATAACGTGATCACCGTGTCCGGAACCAACAGCGGAACGGGCATCATCACCTCGGCCGTCGATGCGGCCGCGCATTACACCAGCGGTTGGACCAACGGCGCGAACCTCGGCACAGGTTTTGGCCCCTGGTCGCTGTTCGCAAATCCCACCGCCGGCCATTTCATCGGAGCCAACGGCTTCGGCCTGTGGGCGCAGGCCAGCAACCTTGCGGAAGCGGTGCGTGCGCTGCCGGGAGCCATGTCCGTCGGCCAGACGGTTTCCGTCTCGCTGCGCAACAACTACATCCTCGAAGGGCAGCAGGGCGTTGGCATGGCCTTGCGCAACGCGTCCGGTGACTCGCTGTTCCAGTTCTTCTTCAATGGCGGTGATGCCCACTACACCGTGTCCGATGCGGCACCGGGCCGCTCGAGCGGCATCGGGTGGACCGACCAGCCCCAGACCGTGCGGTTTACCCTGGTCACTCCGACCAGCTACACCGTGTCCATCGGCGCGACCATCCTGACCGGCACGGTCAATGGCGCGATCGCCCAGTTCCGCGTCTGGAACTACAACGGCGGGGTCGGCCCGAACTACGATTATTATTTCGACAACCCGACGGTGACCTCGCCCGGCGGCCCCGGACAGGTCTATTCGGACAGCGTGACCATCACCCGGATGGCCGGTTTTGTGGATACGGATGGCGACGGCATCGATGATGCCTGGGAAATGCTGCACTTCGGCAACCTCACCACCGCCAACGGCCAGTCGGACTGGGATGGCAACGGCTTCCGCGATCGCGATGAGTTTCGCGCCGGCACCAATCCCAAGGACTCCACCGACTACCTCCGTGCCGCGCAGGTGGAGCACCGGGCCGATCCACGTCATGTGGTCATCCGCTGGCACGGCGCCAACGGCCGCAGCTACAACCTCTACCGGGCGGCCAGCCTGATCGAAGGAACTTACATCTGTATCGGGTCGAACCTGCCCTACGTTCCGGCCATGAACAGCTTTACCGACCA
>CALBHI010000098.1 GCA_937894535.1 uncultured Verrucomicrobiota bacterium | reverse complement strand
CCGTCGCGGCTGGGATAACCGGGCTCGGCGGGATTCTGCTTCGCCCACAGGAACGACATCATCAAGGTGCCGCTGATGTGGAGGTTGATCGGGGTGTCGAACATCTCGGCCGAGTCGAGCAGGCGGATGAAACCGGGGTGCAGGTTGACGTCGCTGCGGTCGGTGTAGATGTGGCCCTGGGTCCCGGACTGGGGGGCGACCGACTGGTTGGCATGGGCGATGATGGCGTACTTGGCGCGTCCGGCGGAGGAGGCTGCGGCAACCGACCCGAGCAGCCACCCATTGGAGGAGACCGAACCACGCACCAGCTGGAGTCCGATCGCATCGACCACATCGCTGGCCTGGCCATTGATTTCCCCGCCCCCGTTGTTCGTGCCGGGACGGGTGGTGAACGCCTGCAAACGCAGGTTCGCCGGGTTGCCATCCCACCCGCGTGCGGTCAGGAAGGATCGTTTGATCCCGAACTCCACGGCATCGAGGTCGGCATTCCAATACGAACCGAGGTAATCGGAGGGATGCTCGGTCCAACCGGCGGATAACAACTTTCCGGAGGAGGGCCCGTACACGGCGATCGCCGCCTCCCACGGCCGGTCCGTCTTGGTATCGGTGAAGTCCGGCAGCCATTCCTCGCCGCCGGCAGCGCAATCAAGGGCCAGGTACAGGTCGACCTCGCTACCCCAGTCGTTGAAGCCAAGATCAAACAGGTCCACCCGGAAGTACACGTTGGTGCCGTCGTCGTGGGAATAAAGCGCAACCAGATCGCGGGCCGGGTCCTTGGCGGTATTAAACAGGTACTGGTCGTTGTTGGTGTCGAGGGCCCGCAGGTCGGTCGCCTTCCAGTCCTGAAATTCCTGGTACCAGACCGTACCGCGCTTATCGATGCCGACCGATGGACCAGCCCCGATGGTAATTGCTCCGGCCGGTTCCCCCACCCACCCGATCGCCAACCAACACGCCACCCACAGCCTGATACCCCAAACCGCTCGTTCCATAACCTTATCTCCAAAAGGTCAACCATACCGGCCGGAGCGGTTTATGTAAAGCGATTTACAATGGGATTCCCGGGCGGATCGACCCGGGAGCCGGAACCATCAACCGTCTACGCGGCGGCCATTCACGCGGGGTGGGATGGCCTTGGGACGGGATGGAACACGGTAGATGTCGGAGGGGGCGGAACCTTTACCGCCGGCTTGGGAGGGCGGTGGTCGAAGGGATTGTAACGGCTTGGCCGTTTTCTTGGGCGACGCACTCATGTCGTGAAAGAGCATAACACCTCACGTTTTCCCTGTTAATCAGGAAGATAACCAAAGCAGCAAAATCCGTAAAACTCTGATAAACAATCCGGATAACTACTTAGTTGCGGATGGTCGATTACTCCCGAATTGTGGCGGGAGTACCCGAGGAACAGGAGGTCCGGTGGCGGCGAGGGTAATCAGAACAGGCGGGGCGGGGCGGATGCCTCAACCAGCAGGCTTTCGCCGAACTTGCCGTACCCGATCAGGAAGGGCTGCAGTTCCCAGAGTCCGGGTTCGCGGGGCATCCAGGTCACCTCACGCCGGTCACCGCGGTCGGTGGCGGGTACCGACAGCCACTCGTCCTGATGCCCGGCTTGGGAAATACGCACCCAGACCGAGCCGTGGTTGCGTTGAGGGGCACCCAGCCAGCGCAGGGCTCCGGAGTTGATGATTTCGGCCCGGACCGGACGGCCGGTGTAGCTGCGCAGCGGGTCGCCGGGAGCGCGGGCCGTGACGGTTCCCCCGACGTGCACCTTGCCCCATTCGGCATTCAGCAGGCTAAAGGCATCGATGTCTGTCCACGAACGACGGAATCGCGGATCAAGCAAGGCTGTGGTATCGGAGCCGACGCCGGGCGGCAACCAATCGGTGACGCTGGCCTCGGTTGCGGCGGCGAGCATCGGCGGCCGGTCGCGCAACAACTCCACCCACTGCGAGGCCGCCAACAGCAACGGCCCCGCCTGCCGCACCGCCGAGCGCGGCTGCATGCGCAATTGCCGTATCTGCAACCGGGCGGCCCGCAGGGCGCGCTCAACCGGGCGCCACCGACCGGATGGCTCGACCAACCCCCAATCTTCACGAACCGGCCCACCCGACCCGGGCGGATACCACCAGGCGAAGGCACCCGAGGCTTCGTGTTTGATGAACTGGTTGAGGCTCTGGGCAAACACCTCCTGCTGGCGTTGCAGGGCCGAAGGGTCGGCGGCGACCCCGACGGACTGGCCATAGGCGGACCACACGATCGGTTTGCCCGCCGCCACCCCGCGTGCATACGCGGCGAGCAGATCGCCGTCCGACGGCATCGCGCGCAAGGGGTGCACCGACCAGGCATCCGGAAACAGCAGGTCGAGGTGGATCGCCCCGGTGGACAGATCAAGCACATCAAGAACGTCCGGCGGCGCATCGCCCGGCCACCCGTAGGCGGAACGGGCGGTCAGCAAAACCTGGTATCCCGATTCTTCGCGCCACCGACGGATCAGACCGATCCTGCGGGACACATAGTCGCGCAAAAAACACAGGTACAGCGCGACGGCCCGGTCGCGGGTGGGACCACGGCGCAACTCGTGGTCGGGGGGACCGGCCAACCGGCCTCGTTCACGCCACAAGGTCAAGGCAAGCTTCAGCTCCGCCTCGTCCACCGAATTGAAATGCTCCTCAATCCAGTGGCGCCACGCTTCATCCAACCGCCGACGTTCGGCGCGGGGCGGGATGGCGAATCCGCGGGCAATCTCCAGCACGGCCACCTCCGGCCAGTGCTTGAGGCGCACGGCATCCAGCATGACCCGCGCATCATCGAACCGCAGATCCAGCGGATTCAAGGCGGGCAGGTAGATGCTGGCCATCATCGACCGCCGACGCAATTCATCGAGGACAAACCGGACCTGCGGAGCCTGGTCGGGATCGGTGTATTCAAAGGCGATGGCATTGAAACCGACCGAGGCGAGTTGATCCAGGTCCTGTTGCACCGTCGCGGGATGGAAGTTCGCCGGGTGCAACCAGTGGCGGTTCTGGTCCATCAGGTTGACGGACAACCGTGGCCAGTAGTTGGCCCCCATCAGGAAAACCGGGCGGCGCCCCTGGGCCAATTGGCCGATGTGCACGGTGACCGGCTCAATCGGCGCTTCACCGGCTTCGTTGGCGAACACCTTGACCAGCTGCTCCGCCGTGTCGAAGGTACGCTGGTCGTTGCGATCCCGCACAACAAAACGCAGGGTGTAGTATTCGGACCCCGAGGAAGGGGTTGGGGCCAGGCCGATGTTGAGGCTCACCTGCCCCGTCAAGGCGTCAATCGGCGCCGAGATGTGACGGCGCACCTCCTGGCCACGCTCGTTGATCCACTCGACCGCCAACCGCAACGGCACCAAGTCTTGCATACGGCGGTCCACCAGGCGCAGGTGGACATGGTGCGGAGACTTGCCATCCATCGCATGGTACGGCAGCCCGTACCGCTGGATGTACACCGGCTGGGTCATCGACCCAAGGATCGCACTGACCGGCGCGATCAAGGCGCGCCCTTCATCGCGCGCGAGATCAAACCCCACCCACCCGGCGACCGCATGCCGCCCGAGAGCCTGAGGACTCAGCCACACCGCGCCGGGCCAGGCCGAAGCATACCCGTCATCCCGCAGCACCTCGACCAATGGAATCCACCGCGTGTCGCCGGCTCGCTCGCCACCGGATCCCATTGGCCCGGGTACCATGCTGCGCACGGTGCGGCCCGGCCAGGTTACCGGCCCGTCGTGACCGCGGACACGGAACGCCTGACCGGTGGCGGAGAAGGCCGGCGCGGAGAACCCCGCGGCGGCACGCACGTCCCCGGATGCGGCGTTTTCCAGCGGGTGGCGAATACCCAGCACGAGCAACCGCCCTCCCTGGAACAGGAAATCACCGAGCGCCTGGGTCATGGCCTCCGAAGCCGCCATGCCCCCCGTGACCAGCAAGACCCGGTCTTCCGCCAAGGCGGAAGCAGTCGCCTCGTTTACGCGCTCCACGGTAAACCGGGGCGCGCCGGGCAGGTGCCGGTTCAACCAGCGGGTCCACCCCGACCCGTCGCGTTCTTCATCGGTCGTACCGAGGACGACGCACTGGTCCACCAGCGTGGCAGACACTTGGGGATCCGCGGACCGGCGGCAGGACATGGACACGGGGCACAGGACGCCCAGCAGCACCAGCAACCCAACCAACCGGATAGGCATAACCCGCATCATGGCTCCATGCTACGCCGTCCGCCGGAGGAGGTGAAGCGGAATTACGTCACGGCAAAACCGAGACGGCGGAAGGCGGCCGCCGCCGCATCATCACACCGCGCCGCATCGATATGGAAATGCGGAAACTCGCGCCGCTCCGGGTAAGCGTGACGCAAGGCCTGGAAATGGGTCCGCATGGGAACACCCACCGGCAGCGCCCGCAACCGCTCATCGTCGCGCAAGGGATGGTACGCACCGAGCAGGCCGTGCTGGACCAGGATATCACCGACCACGCCGGCAGGAGGTTCGATGGTGATCGGCCGGGCGGCTGCGGGCGGCTGCCAGACCGGAGCGACCCCCAGCAACCGACACGCCGCGCGGTAGACCTGTTCCGTCCCCTTGAGGCGGCCGTCGAGGGAATAGCCGGCGATATGCGGCGAGGCCAGATCGGCTACCTGCAGCGTCGCGAGGTCGATGCCCGGCTCATGATCAAACACATCGAGGATCAAGGCGGCAAACGCACCGCGGGCGGCCGCAAGCCGCACCGCGGACTCGACCACCACTTCGCCCCGGCTGGCATTGATGAAGACCGCCCCCGGCTTCATCGACGCGAAAAATACCGCATCGGCCATCCCGCGCGTGGGGTACGGTCCTTGGTCGGTAAGCGGCACATGCAGCGACACCAGATCCGCCTCGGCGAGTACCTCGTCCAGCGGCCGGTATTCCGGACGGCCCGTCCGGTCCCGCAACGGGGGATCGTTGAGCAACACCCGCAGCCCGAGCGCCGGCGCAAGTTCGGCCAGCCGTGAACCGACATGGCCCGCGCCAATGATGCCCAGCGTCTTGCCACGCCAGACCATGCCGCGGGTAAGTCCGACATGGGCGAGCGCGCACAGCACGTATTCAGCCACGCTGTTGGCGTTGCTGCCCGCCGCCTCGCTCCAGGTTACACCCCGCCGCTCAAGCGCCCCGGTGTCCACGTGGTCGGTTCCCGCGGTAGCCGTCCCGTAGAACTGCAAGGAGGCATCCGCCAGCAGGGCATCGGTCACCTTGACCTTCGACCGTGTGATCAACGCCTGGGCACCGCGAATAACCGATGCGTTGATGTCCGCCTCCGGCACCATCACCACCCGGCCCAGCCGCGCAAAGGCCTCTTCGCCACCCGCCACGCTGGTCGCGCAGACAATCGTCCAGTTTCCCGCTTCAGGCATCGCCCGCCCCCTTCCGCCGGATGACAAACCGCCGGCGCGGTGGCACGGGAATACCGAGATTCGGGGGCAGGTCGATCCGCATCGTCGTCCCCTTCGGGTCCGGATCCGGCGGCGGTCGCGGCGGCGAAGGCCTTTCCGGCTCCGACGCCGAAGGCACCTTGATGATGGCCTGGCAGGTCGGACACTCGACAAACAAACCAACCATGGTCGGCGGAGCTTCCAGCCACTGGCCACACGCGGTACACCGGAAAGAAACATCGTTCTGCATGGCGGCAGTATGCCGAATCACCCCGCCGAGGCAAGCGCCGCCACGCCGGGAAAATCCCTTGGCCTCCCGCGCCGCATTCGGGCATAGTGGTTGCATGGAAAAAACCGTGGTGCATCGCCGGACCATCCTGCGCAAATACCGCAAGCGCCTGGTCACCCTGATCGTCGTCTGCAGCCTGCTCTGCCTGGGCATCGGCCTGATGATCGCGTTTGCGGCGATGTTGCGCATGGAACACGAACGCGGACCGTTCCTGCGCCTCGGGCTGTACTTTCTCGGTGGCGGAGGTGCCTTGCTCGGCATCTACGGCCTGGTGTTCGCGCTACCGGAGTACCTCTCCGAACGCCGCTCCGGTACGTCATCCCGCCGCCGCGCCGTCGCCCGCGCCTACCAGCGACCTGCAAAGCCCAGCCAGCCCTCAGCGCCGCGCAACAGCGAATCCGGCGGCATCCTCGTGGTTGTGCTGGTGCTGCTCGGTTTGATCGCCGCCATGGCGACCCATGCGATCGTCACCGCCCGCGCCGACCTGCGCCTGGCCCGGGCCCACGCCGACCAAGGCCTGCTCCGCCTCGCTGCCCTCGATAGCGCCCGTGCCGCCCTGCAGCAACTGGCCGACGATCCCGACCTTGAACTCGACCACCTGAACGAACCCTGGGCCACCGCGCGCGAAACCACCGATCCCGCCGGCATCACCCGCCTGATTCGCATTGCCGACGCCCACCGTGCGTTCGACCTGAACAACCTGGCCGTCGACCCGACCGGCGATGCCCTGTCCCCGCGCGAAGTCCTGACGTCGATCATGATGCAAGGCGGACGGATGCGGCCCGGCACCTCCATCGAGGCCCTGCGCGACTGGCTCGATGCCGACGACAGCGGCCCGTGGGAGTCGCGCCACTACCTGGACCAGGAGCCCCCCGCGCGCATCGCCAACCGGATCCTCTACGGCTGGAGCGAACTGTACCAGGTCCACGCCTGGACCCCCGACCTGCTCGCGCCAACGCCCTACCGACGCCCCGGCGCACCCTTTGAACACAACCTCGGCGAAGCACTCACCCTGATCCCGGCCCCCCGCACCCGCGTGATCCCGGTGAACCTGAACACCGCCACCGCCTCGACCCTGCACGGCCTGTTCGGTTTCGGCCGCGAAGGCCTCGTCGAGCGCATCCTCGCCCGCCGCACCGACACCCCGTACCGCACCACCGCCTTCCTCGCCGAGTTGCTCGGCGCACCGGCCTACACCGCCCTGCTGCCCTACGTCGATGTGCGCAGCGAATTTTTTCTCGTCCAGTCCAGTGCCTACCGCGACGGACACATGGCCCGCCTCGACCTCGTCGCCCGGCGCACCCGCGATGGCCAGGTCAGCGCCGTGCAGGCCACCTTCTGATCCATGAGCGGCGCACCAACCATCGCCTATGGCCTCGACCTCGACGGCAACCTCGCCACCGTCGTCCGGGCCCGTCGCCGCGGCCGCGCGATCCACCTCGAAACACTCGCCTCCCGCCAACCGCTGCAAGCCCTCGCCGACACCCTTCACTCCCTCGCCGCCGAACAGGCGCGCGGCAAAGCCGCCATCGCCGTCGCCGCACCCGCCCAGGATAGCGTGGTGCGCACCCTGAACGCCCCCTTCGCCTCGCTCGCCAAAGCGCGCGCCGTGTTGCCCTCGCTGCTGGACGTGCAACTACCCTTTCCGCTGGAACAGTGCGCCTGCCACTTTATCCTTGCCCCCCAACCCCGCGGCGAACCGGTTCGCGCCACCGCCGTGGCCATGCCGTCCGAACGCGTGACCGCCCTGCTCGCCTCGCTGAAAACCTCCGGCATCGACCCCGACATCCTCGACCACGAAGCGGTGGCGCTGTGGCGGCAAGCCGACCCGGCCGCCGATGAACCCACCGTGGTCCTCTACCTCGGCGAGGAGCGCACCGTGGCGGTGAGCGGCCGCGGCGAGCCCACCGCCGTG
>CALBHI010000097.1 GCA_937894535.1 uncultured Verrucomicrobiota bacterium | reverse complement strand
GGCAGCAAGATCATCTTCGCCCGCGACGAATAGCGAACCTCATGAACGCCCCCTCCTCCATCCCGTGGTTTGAACCATGGCTCGACGCGGACGATGTCGAGGCGGTCCGCCGTGTTGTCGCGTCCGGCTTCGTCAACGAGGGCCCCGAAAACCGTGCCTTCGAAAAAGACCTATGCGCCTACTTCGGCGTGCCGTATGCCGTGACCACCCCGAGCTGCACCATGGCCCTCGCCCTGTCGGTGATGGCCCTGGGCATCGGCCCTGGTGACGCCGTACTGGTGCCCGCCGTGACCTTCATCGGCACCGCCAGTGCGGTTCGCCTGGCGGGTGCCGAGGTAATCCTTGTCGACGTGGATACCGAAACCTTCACCATCGACGTCTCCGACGCACGCCGCAAGCTGAAGCCCCATGTAAAGGCCATCATCCCGGTTCACCTGACCGGCCGCTCGGCCGACATGACCGCCATCCGCGCCCTGGCCACCGAGCACAAGCTCGCCGTCATCGAAGACGCCGCCGAAGCGACCGGTTCGCGTAATGCCGCCGGTTGGCTGGGGGCTCAATCCGACGCCGGATGTTTCTCCCTCGCCCCGACCAAAATCATCACGTCCGGCCAAGGCGGCTTTGTCCTGACCCACCGCGAGGATGTGCGCGACAACCTGATCCGTCTGCGCGACCACGGTCGCCTGTCCCGCTCCAGCGATGTCCATCCGGTCACCGGGTTTAATTTCAAAGTCACCGACATGCAGGCCGGTCTGGCTCGTTCCCAGTGGCGAAAGCTTGATGCCCGCATCCGGCGCGCGCAGGAGATTGATCACCTCTACCAATCCGAACTGGCCGGCCATCCCGCCATCCGGTTCACGGCCCGCCCCGAGCATGGCTACCTGATGTGGCCCGACTTCGTCTCCGAACGCCGCGACCAGCTCGTTGACGCCGCCAAGGCTGTCGGTATTCACCTCCGCCCGTACTGGCCTCCCATCCATCAACAGCCTGCCTACGCCACCGGAACGTCGTTACCCGGTGCGGAAACCGTCTGCCGCACGGCGAGTTGGTTACCGTGCTCCCCGGCCATCTCCGATGACCAGATCCGCCGCGTGTGCCGCACCATGATCGATGCCCTCGGATGACCTGCGCATGACCACGCCCTCCGCCCGAAAACGCATCGCCATTTTTTCTCGCTACCAACTGGGCGAACAGTTTGACCTGGCCGCGGAGTTCCGCCCGATGCTCGAACACCTCTGCCGCGAGCATGAGGTCGTCCATCTTAGCTTCCGCAACGACCGCCCGCCGGCTTCCATTCCCGCCGGGCTGACCCTCGAGGAGATCCCGCTTCGCGTCGACCGCAACCGCCCGCGCGATGTGATCATCAAATCCCTGTTGATGTATGCCCTGCTGCCACTCGCCGCCTGGAAAATTCGCCGCCACAAGGTCGATGTGATCTTCGTGTCGGAAATCCTCCCGCTGGTCGGCCTGTTCCTGAAATGGACCGGCCGCTGCCACGTCGGCACCGCCTACGGCGACTGGCACGTCCACAACTTCCTCGGCCGGAAATGGTGGATCAAACCGTTTCTCGCCCTCGCGGAATTCCTCGAGCGCTTCGAAGCCCGCCGCCTCGAAGGCATGTTCTGCCGGGCGACCGCCGCGCGCGACCGCCTCGCCGCATGGGGGGTGCACCCGCGCAACATCCGTGTGGTCTTCGACGCGCCCGATCTCGCTGCGTTTTTCCCGCAGGACCAGCAGGCACTTCGGGCCTCCTGCGGATTTACCCCGAGCGACGTGGTGTT
>CALBHI010000096.1 GCA_937894535.1 uncultured Verrucomicrobiota bacterium | reverse complement strand
TTCGCGCGGGCGATCTTCCGGCCGACCGGTTTTCGCCGTTCGGTCTCGATGAACATTTCTGCCCGCTGGCGGATGTGGTGATCCGGCTGGGGGTTCTCCTCGTGCGCGAGATTGCCGGCCGGTATGGGGTCGAATCCATCGGCGACGGCCCGCCGATCCGGGGCGCCTACAGCTGGGAACCAGCGCCGACGTTTACCGTTCGATTGAAATCCCGGAGCATGTCCACGCCATGAATGAAAACCTGTATGCCTTGTTTGCCTCGGTGGCGTGTGCGCGACCGGACGCCGTCGCCGTCGTGGTTGACCAGAACAACCGCGCCAGCTACGGGCAACTCGCGGAGCGTGCCGCGCAGGTGGCTGCGTACCTGGACACGGCCGGCGTGAAGGCGGAGGAACCGGTGGGCGTGATGATGTCACGCACCCCGGACATGGTCGCGGTGTTGCTGGGTATCCTCAAACACGGGGCGGCGTATGTGCCGGTTGATCCGGACGATCCGCCGGCGCGGCAGCGGGTGATGCTCGAGCAGTCCGGCTGCCGTCTGGTGATTGCGCACCGCACGCGGATCCAGGCAATGCAGGCCGTGTTGTCGGATGACGATACAGCGCGGCTCGGGTTACGGCTGGTTGATGTCGACCACATGCCCGCGACGCCCGCCGATCCGTTTGCCGGCATCGCGCCCGGGGGCGATCGCCTGGCCTACATCCTGTTCACGTCGGGCAGCACCGGGAGGCCCAAGGGGGTGGGGATCGAGCACCGCAACGTGGTGAACCTCTTGCTGGCCGCCCGCAGCTTGTTTGCGTTCCGGCCGGACGATTGTTACCTCGCGGTCTCGACCATCGGCTTCGACATATCGGTGGTGGAGTTGTTTTTGCCGCTGATCAGCGGCGGGCGCTTGCTGTTGCGTGACCGCACGGACCTGTTGGATCCGCCACGGCTGGTTGCGGATCTGGTGACGTACGGCGTGACCTGCATGCAGACCGGTCCGTCGATGTGGTCGGTATTGCTGGCGCAGGTTCCGGATTTTCCGCGCCTGCGCGTGCTGGTCAGCACGGCCGAGGCGATATCGGTGCCGCTCGCCCGCGCCTTGGCCGGTCGCGCCGATCAGGTGTGGAACCTGTACGGGCCGACCGAGACGACGATCTGGTCCACCGGCTACCGCATTACCGCCGATGGGCTCGACCACGATGCGGCTTCGGCCATTTCCGTGCCGATCGGCCAGCCGCTGGTCAACACCGAGGTGTTGATTCTCGATGAACAACGCCGCCGCGTGCCCGAGGGTGCGGAGGGCGAGTTGTACCTGGGCGGGCTTGGCGTGGCGCGCGGGTATCACGGCGACGAGGCGCTTACCCGCGAGCGGTTCGTGCTGATCGACGGGGCGAGGTATTACCGCACCGGCGATACGGTCTCGTGGTCGCGCGAGGGGTTGCTGTTGTACCATGGCCGCAACGACGATCAGATGAAGATCCGCGGCGTGCGCATCGATCCGGCGGAAGTCGAGTCCGTGCTGGTGGCGCACCCCGCGGTGGCGCAAGCCGCGGCGACCTGGTACGCGACGCCGGAGGGAATGCGTTCGATTGTCGTGGCCATCGTGCCGAGGCCCGGTGATGACCCGGTGGCGTCCGCGCTGCACGCCTGGTTGCAGGAGCGGCTGCCGGATCCGATGATGCCCTCGCGGTACGTCTTCCTGGCCGCGCTGCCCTTGTCGCCCAGCGGCAAAGTGGATCGCGGGGCGATTCGCGCGTTGCCCGCCGAGGCGGTGGTGGCGGCGAACAATGTGGCGTTTACCCCGACCGAGCGGTTGCTGGCCGACTTGTGGATACGGGTGTTGCAGGTGGATCGGCTCCGGCCGGACAGCCACTTTTTCACGGTAGGTGGCGATTCGTTGGCGGCGGTGCGGATGCTCGCCCTGGTGGCGTCGGTGTTCGGCGTTTCGCTGCCGGTTCAGGAGGTGTTTCGTTGTCCGGTGCTCGCGGACTTCGCGGCGGAGATCGACCGGCAGGTAACCCGGGGGGCGGGGACCGGTTGGCGCGACCGCATCGCCGCATGGTGGAGGCGCCGTCGCGGTCCGGTCTCGCAACCCGTGCCCGCGATGATCGCGCCGCTCGGCGGTGCTGCCCCGGCGGCCGATGCGCATGCGCCGGTAACCGATGCGGCCATGATCCTGCCGCGCCAACACGACTTCGTGGACACCTGGACCGGGCAGCGGTGGCGGGAGGATGCGTTGGTGGTGACCTTGAACCCCGGCGGTTCGTGGCCCGGGCTGTTCTGGTGTTTGCAGGGCTACCGCGAGTTCACACAACTTGCCGGTCATCTGGGGGCGGACATCCCGGTGCATGGGATGCGTTCGGGATACCTGATCATCAACTACGAGGATCATACGCACATCGACGTGCT
>CALBHI010000095.1 GCA_937894535.1 uncultured Verrucomicrobiota bacterium | reverse complement strand
GGGTCCGCCCGTGATCAAACTCGATCCCGCGTTCTACAAGAAGATCGACCAGTTCAGCGCGCGGTTCCCCGAGGGGGCCCCGTCCCTGATTGGCTGTAACAACTTTACCGTAAAGGGCGACCACTGCTTCGCCCCCGGTGTCGTCGTGGAGGGTTCGGTCACGTTGACCAACGATGCGACGGCACAGCGCCTCGTACCGTCCGGCGTGCTACCCTGACCGGGCATCCACCACCGCCACCAGACGACCCGGGAGCAGCGAGACGACCCGACCGCGGTCCAGCGCACCGACGGCCGCCAGATGGCCCTTCAGTTCATCCGGCCGCAAGCTGCGGCGGATCGACCGTTTTCCGTCTTCAAACGCAAAACTGTTGCGAAAAAAGCGCCCCAACACCTGGAATCCGGCATAGGACCAGGCCGAGCGGCACAGGTCACTGACCACCCACCGGCGGGAAACGCATTGGTCCATCAACGCGAAAAACCGGTGAATGACCGGATCGGGCAAATGATGCATCACATGGTTGGAGAACACATAGTCCACCGGACCGAAACTTCCGAGGTCCATCAAATCCGCCTGCACGATCGACAGCCCCGGCTCACCTCCGACCGTTTGCTGGGCGAAGGCCACCGCACGCGGATCTCCATCCATCGCCGTGACCCGCAGGGACAAGCCACGCTGCCGCGCCGTTCGCAGCAGCCACACCGGGATATCGCATCCGCCGGCACCGACATCGATCAGATGCCAGTCGCGGCGCGGATCCGTCGCCATGTCCGACAACACCGCCCGGTCCAGCACGGTACGGTAACGGCTGACCAGCCGGTTCAGCAGGCGGAACTGCCGTAACGTGGCGAACAACTGCTGCTCATCGCAGGCCGGATCATCCATCCGTTCCGCGCCGTTCCAGCGGCACGAGAAATCGAGCGGATCGCCGACCTCCGCGGTTAACGGGATTTCTGGAAGACCACCCATTCGATCATCCCCCCCATGTACGAATCGGACACCACCGGCATCAGGCCGTGTGCGGCCGCCATGGCACGCAACCGGCGGCAATCCGGATAACGCGCCAAGGAGTCGGCGATGTATCCATACACATTCGCATGGCGATGCAGGATCAATCCCCACAACCCGCCCCAGAAGGCGAGCGCGGCATGGGTCATCACCTGGTGCAACCGGCTCGGGCGTTTGCTGAAGTCGAGGAACGCCGCATGGCCACCGGGCTTGAGCACACGCGCCACTTCGCGCAGGGCCACGTCCAGATCCGGCGCATTGCGCAGGGCATACCCGCCGGTGACGAGGTCCACCGTCGCATCCGGAACATCCAGATTACCCATGTCGCCGACCCGGAACGTGCAGGTCGTCCCGTGCCGTGCGGAGGCGCGCTCGATCATCGCCGGGGTCAGATCGATGCCGGTGACCTGCGCGGCCGGAAACCGCCGGTGTACCGCGGCGGTCAGGTCGCCGGTTCCGCAGGCAAGATCAAGGGCCTGCGTCGGGGCGACATCCGGCAGGGCGGCGATCATGGCCCGCTTCCACGCGGCATCGCGGCCGAAGGACAGCAGCCGGGTAATCAGGTCGTACCGGGGGGCGACCACGGTAAACAGGGCCTCGTTGAAGGTTCGTTTGCGGTCGGGGGCATCGAGGTAATCGCGGGCATGCAAGGAAAAGGCTTTGCTCATGGGGTGGCTCCTTTAGCGGTGAGGGATCGGAAGGCGTCGTCAACCTGGCGGATCGGATGCGGCAGGCTGCGCATGGTGAACCAGCGCACCGCGGCGCGGCGGGTGGCCGTGGCCCCGAGGAGCATCACGACCGCATGGCGACGAAACCAGGAACCGACCGGTCCGCGCAACACGCCAAGCCGCATGCCCAAGGCCGAGCGCGCGGCGGCCATGCGGAAGGCCCGGCGTCGGCACCGGTTGTAGGCGCGCATCCACGGCGCGGGATCACGGTCGTGGCGAAGGATATCGGAGAAGGCTCGGGCCAGAAAAGCGGCATCACCAAACCCGGTGTTCATCCCCTGCCCGCCAATCGGACTCATCAAATGCGCCGCATCGCCGCACAGGGCGATGCGGCCGCGCGCGAAGGTCGATGCGATGGCGCGGCGCGGCTGGAAGGCGCTTTGGTC
>CALBHI010000094.1 GCA_937894535.1 uncultured Verrucomicrobiota bacterium | reverse complement strand
ACCCCCGCCGCGGTTGCGTTTGGTTTGGCCTGGTTCGTGTTGTTCTTCGCTCCGGTGTCCAACCTGCTGCCGCTCTACAACCCGGTGGCCGACCGCTACGCCTATGGCATCCTGCCCGGAGTGGTGCTCATGGTGGTCGCGTGCCTCGCGCGCTGGCCGCGGGCCGCCTTGCCGGTGCTGGTCGTACTGGTGCTCGCGGCCGGGCTGCGTTCGGCGGCGCGGGTCGGCGACTGGCGCGACGACCGGACGTTATGGACTGCGGCGCTGGCGGTTGAACCGCGCAGTGCGCGCGCCCACACCTGGCTCGCCCTCGAGGAAAAGCGCGCCGGACGCCGCGACGAGGCCTGGCGGTTGCTGCTCGCCGCCGAACGGCTTAATCCCCACGACGTTGCGCCGCTGGTCAACCGGGCCATCCTGCTCGGCGAGGCGGGCGACCTGGCCGGGGCCGAACTTCTGTTGCGCGAAGCCCTGGCCCGCCGCCCCGGCCACGAACCGGCCCGCCGCAACCTCGCCCTGTGCCTCGCCTTGCAGGGACGTGCGCCGGAAGACGCCGCTCCGGCAGGTTCACCGTTGACCTCCCCTTGAGGCCGGGTATGGTTGTACCGAGGATGTCGATCGTGAATGTTCAGGAGATGCACACATGAACCGTTTGTTGGTGGCTTGGGTGATGATGGTGTGGACCGTGGTCGTAGCGGGCTGCGCGTCGCTGCCTTCCGTGGATGACGGACGTGATCCGGCCGATGCCGCGATCCGCGGGCGCATTGAACAACGCCTCGCCGCTGACCCGGTCACCACGCCGCTGCGGCTCGGCATCCAGGTGGATGACGGCATCGTCACCCTCAGCGGGCGCATCGACCAGGCCCATGTACGGCTGCGCGCCATCAGCGTCGTGCGGGGAACCCCGGGGGTGCGCGGTGTCATCGACAAGACGCTGCAATTTTAGCCGCGCCGTTCCGGCCCTGCTCGTCGTCGTACTGCTCGCTTCCGGGTGCGCCACCACGCGGCGAGCGCCCGGCTTCGCCGAGGAACTCGCCCTTGGTCCGGGACCGGGCATCCTGCTCACCAATGTTCCCTCGCTGCGCGCCGACGCGGCCAAGGGCGGGATCTCTGCGGTGGCCTCGCTGTTCGCCTACTGGAAAAAGCCGGTGTTGTCTTCGGAGGCGGAAAGCCGTCTGGTCGCGGCGATGTCCTCGATGCTGATTCCACCCGAGGAGGTCATGATCGATCTCGCCGACCGGAGGTTGCTGTGGTCCTATGCGTTTTATGCCACGATGCGCGAGGTCGAGGAGCGCCTGCTCTCCGGCATTCCGCTGCTGGTCATGGTGCAGGACCGTGCGGATGACCCCAAGACCCGCCGTTACATGATCCTGATGGGCTTCAACCAGCCCGCCGAGAAATTGCTGGTCCACGAAGGCGGCCGGGAGCCGCGCGTGTACACCTATGCGGCGTTTCGTCCGATCTGGAAGCCGGTGCGCAACTGGACCCTCGTGTTGTGCCCGCCCGACCGGATCAGCTGGCCGTTGTCCGTGCGCGAGTGGGTGGCCCGGTCCCGGTTCTACGAGCGCATCGGGATGTGGGCCGATGCCCTGGCCGACCTCGATACCCTGCAGCAGAACGATCCGCGCAACATCAACATCCTGCTCGCCCAAGCCCGCATCCACCAGCGTGCCCGCAATCCGGTCGCCGCCGAGCAGGCCTACCGCGATGCCCTGGTCCTGGATCCGCTCAGCGCACGCGCCGCCAACAACCTCGCCTACCTGCTCGGCCAGCAACCCGAGCAACGCCGCGAGGCCGAACGCTGGGCCCGCCGCGCCCTCACCATGGAGCCATCGAACCCCGCTTACCTCGACACCCTCGGCATGATCCTGCTCGCCCTCGAACAACCCGCCGAAGCCGCCGTCGTGCTCGAACGCGCCCGTCACCGCGCCGCCAACCTCCCGTTGTCCGCCCGCCGTGAAATCGAGATCCGGTTGCTCCGGGCGTTTATCCTGAGCGGACAGGTCCACCTTGCCCACCAGGTCTGGCAGGACATGGTGCGGCTGGGTGGCGAGGTCGAGTTGCCGCCGGATCTGCGCGATGCGTTGACGAAACCACCCGCGAATCACGTTGACCGGGAACCGCCAAACCGTTAGTTCTCTGTGAGCATGGATACGCCCCGCGCCCCGCGAACCAGTGAACCGTCTTCCGCCTTCAAACCGACCGGCGGGTATACACCTCCTTCCGATCCGTTCAGCGGCGAGCGCTTTTCCGTTCGCGAGGCCGAGCAGCAGGTGCGTCAGCGGTCCCGCGACCGCGACTTCTCCACGTCGCGTTCCCGGCGCGCCCAACGCCGCGAGGCCGGTGGCAACGACAAGGTGTTGTGGCTGACCGTGTTCGTCATCGCCATCGGGTATGCCGGCTTTGTCGCCTACAGCGAACTTCGCTACCGCCGCTCTTCACCCCCGGCCGCCGCCGAACCCGCACCCGCACCGGCCACCCCGGCCCCGGCGACTGCGCCCGTGATCGCCACCGAACCCGTGGCGCCGGTTGCCCAACCTCCGGTTGATCCCGGCACCAGCGCCCCGGTTGACCTTGTCGCGGCTGTGGCCGACCTGAAGAAGTCGCTGCGCCTGCACGAGGAGGCCCGCCGCTTCGCCCGCGAACGCCGGTTCGGCGAGGCCGATGACCGTTTTTCCGCCGCCGTCGCGCTGACCCCGTACCGGTTTGAGGTGCTGTTTGATTGGGCGCAGTCGCTGATCGAGCAAAAGCGATGGACCACCGCGCGCGATCAATTGATTGTCGCCGTGGCGGTACAACCCGCTTCGGTGCCCGCCCGCCTGGCCTTGGCCGAGTGCGCCTTCCAGTTGCGGCAATATCCCGACGCGCTCGCCCTGGCCACCTGGGTCGTCGAGTCCGAGCCGTATTCGGAATCCGCGCACCAGATCGCCGCCGATGTGTTGACCGGCATGGAGGACTACGATGCGGCGATCCGCCACCTCGAGAAACTCGTCGCCCTCAACAGCAACAACCACGTCGCCGAAAACAGCCTCGGCGCGGTCCACCTCCGCCTCGGGCGCTACACCCAGGCCATCCGCTCCTTCGAGAACGTGATCCGCGACGAACCCGGCAACTCGCAGGCCTACTATTACCTGGCCCAGTGTTTCGTGCAGAAAAACGAACCGTCGCTGGCCGTCGATGTGCTGATCCGCGCCTCGGCACGTTTCGGGCGCGACTTCGTGGCCACCTGGACGAAGGGTCCCGAGTTCGCCGCCCTGGCGCAGTTCCCCGCTTTCCGGGAAAACTTCGCTACGCCCGCGCCGGCGACCGCCACTCCCTGAGCCGTGCCGCTACGGCAGCTCGACCGCCGTCCGGTAGAAGCCGCCCGCCCCGCTGTTGGTCACGGTGATCCACACCGGCCCGCCGTTCACCGCACCGGTGACTCCACCACCGAGCCGCTGCCAGAGTCCGTCGGCGAGGTTCGTGCTGAACCATGCCGCGTACACCCGCGAATTCGTGGTCGGTGGTCCGGCTTGCAGGACCAGGGTCGCCGCACCCTCGGCGGTGGCGATCCGATTGGTGAACACCGAGGCGGCCTGGCCCGGATGGGTGTCGGCGACGTATTCCTCGAAGTGCGTCGCGCCGTCGCTGTCGCTGTCGCCCGCGGCGGTTTCATTTGTCCCCAAGCCATACTGGTTCCACCAGGACAGGGGAATGCCGTCGCGCCAGCCGGAAGGCCGGGTGATCGCCACCGTCACGCTGGTGCTGGAGCCGGCCGCGGTCTGGGTGACCAGTTCGAGGTGGTTGAAGAACACGTCGTAGTCGGATCCGGCGCCCGCGCTGTAGTTCCAGGCGCGGAAGCGGGTGGCCGCCATCGAGGCGCGCGGGATCAGGTTGCCCGCGATCTCGCGTACCGTGCCGCCGCGCGGGGTGATGCGCGCGAGGTATTGCGTCGGACCGGTCAGCGTGAGTTCGATGTCGATGCCGGTGCTGGTCCAGCCGATGTCGGTCGCGTTGCCGTTCACCGCATAGGTGGGATCACCGCCGTTGAAGTAGAACTCCCACAGCGTGGCGTTGGTGTCGTTTTGCAGCGCGACCCCGACCCCGCGACCGGCGTCGATGAAGCCGTTGTCAAAACTCACCCGCAGGGTCTGGCCGGGCGCGAGGGCGCTCGTGAACAACCGGCGCGCCTCCGACAAGTTGTCGTTGTTGGCGTACAGGCCCCAGGCCGGCGTGCCGAGATCCACCGCCGCGCTGGTCGCCATGAAGCGGCCGTTGTTGTTGACGTTGGTGGTGCTGGTGGTGAGCACCCATGCGCCGAATCCGCTGCCGCCGTTGTCGGCTTCAGTCCAGCCATCGGCATACGGCGCATTGGCGCCGCGGTCGGCGGCGTTGGTCGCGATGAGGGGCGTGGTGTTGCTCGCGGTGACGGTGATCGCGTTGGTGCCTTCGGCGAGCGCCACTCCGGGGATGCTCCAGGCCAGCGCGGCCGGCAGGGTTCCGGCCGCTCCGGTCAGCGCGTTGGTCCAGGCCAGGTAGGGCCACGGGTACGGATTGGCCACGCCGGCAAGGGTGAAGACGGTGGTCTCGGCCGCGACGGTCAGCGTGGTGCCGGGCGGGTTGGTGACGGCGAGGTCCGGCGGCGCCGGATCGTTGTCGAGCACGGTGACCGTCGTCGTGCCCGGCGTGCCGTGACTGGCACCGGTGGCGAGGGAGAGGGCGACGGTGAACGATTCGGTCAGTTCGTACAGGGCGTCGTTGATCACCGGGATATCGATGAATTTCGGCGCACTGTCGCCGTTGGTCCAGGCCAGCGCGGTATTCACCGCCGTGTAGTCCGATCCGGCCAGCGCCGATCCGTTGGCCGTCGCCACCTGCACCGTCGCTCCACCCGAAGCGCCGCCGAGGCGGGTGACCCAGACGCGCGCCGCACCGCTGGTTTCCGACACGGTGTAGGCCCCCGACTCGAACTGCAGCGTGCCCGGCGAGGGCGCGGCATTCGTCTCCAGCGTGTTCGCCTCGTCCCACGGGTGGTAGAGGAAGCGGAACGCGCCGGGAACGCGGTTCGCCCACGCCGCCTCGTTGTGGCCCTCGCCGCAACCGATGGCATAGCGCAGGTCATCGTTCACCACATAACCGTCCTGCTGGTAGAAACCGAGCACCGGCCAGAAATGATCCCACATCGACGCGCCTTCGCTTGAGCCCGCGCATTGCCAGATACGCGTCCCCTTGGTCGGTTGCGCGCTGATCCAGGCGCGGAAATTCGGGCCGTACCAGTACGACGGCGACACCGCCCCGATCAGCCCGTACACGTTCGTGCTCAATCCGCAATAGGCGGAGATCAGTCCGCCGAGCGACGAACCCATCACGCCGGTGTCCATCCGGTTGGTCAGCGTGCGGTAGGCGGCATCGATCGCCGGCTTCACGTTGTTGACGAGGTAGCGCAGGTAGAAGTCGCCGGTGTACCCGTCCTGCGGCGTTCCGTATTCGCTCATGCGGTTGTTCGAATTGTTCACCGCCACGATGATCGTCTCGCGCATCCGCCCGTGCATGATCTCGCGGGTCGCCGCGGCATCGGCCGACCACGAACCGAACGCCCCGCCCGGATCAAACACGTTCTGTCCGTCGTGCATGTACAACACCGGATACCGTTTCGTCGTGTTCTGCGCATAACCGCGCGGCAGGTACACCCGGCCCCCGCGGGTCGGGATGCCGTTGGCGGTGTAACTCGAGTTCCATGCGGTGACCGGGATCACCTGCGGCGCGGACACCGTGGCCGGCGGCGTGTAGTTGAAGATCTGGCCATCCTGCACAAACAGGGTATCGAGCGGCGTGTAGTAGTTGTTGTTCACGCCGCCGGATGACGGGTTGTCCCACTGCTGCACACCCGACACGTTGTAGCCGTTCGGGACGAACTCCAGCGGGCGGCCCGCCTCGCCGATGCCGTCGATGCGGTACAGGAATTCGCCCGCGGTGCGGCCCGCGCCGATCCGCGTCATCGGAGCGTTGCTGAAGGTCTCGCTCTCCCCGACCCGGAACAGGATAAACGCGTTCGTCCACGAGGTGCGGTAGAACACCGTCTTGCCGGTGTAACCCGGACTCCACAGCGGCAGGTTGGTGGTGAACGACGTGCCGGACAGGTTGCCGTTGCCGACCGTGCAATGGGTGGCGCTGGACGTGGTACGCGGGGTGAGCCGGTAGATCGCGGAGGTCGAGACGGTGGAGCCTTGCACCGCCACGCTCACCGTCCACTGGTTCGCCGACGGCGAAACCATGCGCACCGCGCCGGTCGTGGTCAGCCGGTTCAGCTCCGGCCGGTCCACCGCCAGGTGCAAGGCGCTGCCCGCCCCCGCATTCGAAGATACCGACACGGTTACCGTGTGCAGCGGCGGACGCCCCGCCCACGCGGAAGAAACCATCACCAACCCCAGAACACCCATACCGATCGCTCGTCTCATACCTGGCTCCCCACGCAGCCGTCACGCGGTCAGAATGAACACGCGACGGCGAGCAACGTCCATCCTACACCAAAACAGGTCGCCTGGTGCAATGTTTTGCTGCATAACCAGTCCGGTCATATCCGGTGCACAGGAAGGAAAAACACATGAAAGCATGGTTGGAACAGGGGTCGTGGTTGTTGCTGCGGGTGGCGTCGGGCCTGATGATGGCCACGCACGGCTACGGGAAGATCTTCGAGGAAGGGCGCATGGATCGGTTCACCGCCGGGGTGGGGGAGATGGGATTCCCGCTGCCCGGGCTGTTCGCCTGGCTGGCCGCCTTGTCGGAGCTGATCGGCGGCGTCGCGCTCGCCCTCGGTCTCGGCTCGCGGGTCAGCGCCGCGCTGATCGCCGGCACGATGTTTGTCGCCGCGTTCATCCGCCACGGCGGCGACCCGTTCGAGAAAAAGGAACTGGCCCTGCTGTACCTCGTGGTCATGCTGTTCTTCGCCGTGTGGGGCGGCGGCCGTTGGGCGCTTGACCGGCGGTTGTGCCGGAACCGCTCAGCCTAGCGGTAAGTCCAGTTGCGCGGACGCCCGCGACGGGGTGGGGCGGCGGCGTTGCGGGCGTTTGCGGCTGCCGTGTTCCCGGTACACGCGGCGTGCCTCTTCGCGGTGTTCCTCGCTGCGGCGCAGCGCGGCAAATGCGGCGCGCGCGTGGCGCACCGCCTCGGCGTGATCGACGATGGGTCGCGGATACCCGCGCGGAGGCGATGCGGCCTTCCACGGCGTGTGGATCTCCGCGTTGGCGAGGTCGCGCAGCTCGGGCACCCAGCGGCGGATGAAGTCGCCCGAGGGATCGTGGTCCGTTCCCTGCTTCACCGGATTGTACATGCGCAGGGTGTTGATCCCGGTCACGCCGCTTTGCATCTGCAACTGGCTGATGTGGATGCCCGGCTCGTAGTCGATGAACTGGCAGGCCAGAAAGTCGCGCAGGTCCCGCCAGTCGAGCCACAAGTCGTAGGCCGCGAACGATACGAGCATCGCCCGCATCCGGAAGTTGATCCAGCCGCGCGCCTGCAGCGAGCGCATGCAGGCATCGACAAACGGAAAGCCGGTGCGGCCCTCGCGCCACGCGGCCAGCCGCTCCGGAAATGCCCCCGGTTCACGCAGCACTTCGCAGGCGCGGTTGAAGCACCGGGTCTCGATGGCCGGCTCGGCCTCGAGTTTCTGAATGAAGTGGCAGTGCCAATGCAACCGCGCATCGAGCGCCCGCAGATCGGCCTTGGGCAACGCTTGCGGAGCCACCCGCTCGCGGCGCAAGCGCTGCACCACCGATCGCATCGAGAGCGCCCCCCACGCCAGGTACGGGCTCAGCCGCGAGCAACGGTGGTAGGCCGTGACCGGGCTGCTCATCGCCTGCTGGTAACCGATGCCGCGACCGCCGAGGAATTCCTCGAACCACCGCCACCCCTCCGAGGATCCGCCGCGCACATCCGGCTCGCGACGCACCGGCGCGGCCACCCGCGAAGCAATGTCCAGGGATTGGACAATCGTGGCCGGCGGGATTCCAGATATTGGACAACCGGGCGCGATTACCGCCGGGGCCGGGGTGAGCGGTTCGGCCATAAACGCCTCCCAGCGCGCCTGCCACCGGTCCCGGTTGACCTTGCCGCGGCCCACCCCGTAGGGCGGACATTCCGTCCACGCCACCCCGCGGTGCTTCGCCCAAGCCGCCACCGCACGGTCGCGCGCAAAGGTCCGTTCCACCCCGGTTTCCTGATGCGACCACAGATGGGTGAACCCGGTCTCGCGGCGCAACGCCTCCAGCACCTCCACCGCCTCGCCGCGCCGCATCACCAATCCCGCGCCCCGCGAACGCAGCGCGGCATCGAGTTCGGTCAGGCAGGCGGTGAAAAAACCGGCGTGCAGGGCATCGCTGTCCGGCGCGACCAGGATGGACGGCTCGGCGATGTACAGGGGAATGACCCGGCCGCGGCGGGTGGCCTCGGCGAGCGGAAGGTGGTCGTCGACGCGGAGATCGCGCTTGAACCAGACGACATGGATTTCCCGGGACGGCATCCCCCCACGGTACGCCGTCCCGGACGAACTGCAACCGGCGGCGGTTACTCGGACTTCTTGGTCGAGCTGTACTTGCCCTTGATGTTCTCGCGGTAGTAGGTGCCCTGCGAGTCGCTGTTCTTCAGACCCTCGTGCACCTCGGCCGGAACGTCGGCATATTCGTAGGTGCCGCGCTCAAACACCACGGTCAGCGTCTTCGCATCCGCGTCGTAGGTGATCGAGCTGATCGCCTCGGAGGAGCTGGAGGTATCAGTGGTTTCGGCCAGAACCGGTCCGGCCACGGTCAGGCATACTGCAAACAACAAGCATACGAATGTCTTCATAAGGATCTCCCGTTGCCCATCAGCATAGCGGATTGTCGGATGAATGCAGCATTCTTTTGCCTGCCCGCCCACGCTAAATCGGTTGCTAAAGCCGCCGTGGATTTGCCATGATGGCGGGCTTATGAACTTGCGTCTCTTTTCGAGTTTGGTTGGTCTGTTGGCCGTGGTGTGCGGCACGCAACCGGCGGCCGGTTCCGCCAAACTGCCCCTCGATGGCTTCGCCGCCGTGGTCAACGAGCGCACCATCACCATCGGCGACGTGATGATGTCCATCCACGAAGCCGAGGAGCGCCTGCGCATCCTGTACGGCGGCGAGGAGCTGGAAAGCAAGCGCCGCGCATTGTTCCGTTCGGGGTTGGAGCGCTTGATCGACCAATCCCTGATCATCGAGGAATTCGGCACCCGCAAGGACATGCAGATTCCCGAACGCATGGTCGATGACCGCGTCAACGAAATCGTCTTCGAGCGGTTCAACAACGACCGCTCGGCGCTGATGTCCGCCCTCGCCGAGGACCAGATCACCTTCGCCGACTGGCGCGAAACGATTCGTGAACGCCTGATCGTCATGGCCCTGCGCCGCGTGGAAATCGGCGACCGCATCATCATCTCGCCGACCCAGGTCCGCCAGGCCTACGAGGAGCGCAAGGACCGTTACCACAGCCCCGGCCAGGTGAAACTGCGCCTCCTCTATGTGCCCCTCGGCACCCCGCCCGAGGCCGCGCACGAAACGGTCGCCGCCGCCCGCGCCCGCATCGAGGCCGGCGAGGGGTTCGAGGCCGTGGCCAAGGAGGTCTCGCAGGATCCGTCCGCCCCCCTCGGTGGCGACTGGGGTTGGCTCGACCCGGCAATGCTGCGCGAGGAACTCAAGAGCGTCGTGACCGGTCTCGCCGCCGGCGCGGTTAGCGACATCGTCTTTACCCCGGAAGGCTATTACCTGCTGCAGATCGATGAACGCCGCGAAGCCTCCACCAAATCGTTCGAGGAGGTCCGCGCCGAGATCGAGGCCGAGTTGCGTGAACGCGAAAGCGAACGCCTTTATGCCGACTGGATGAAACGGCTGCGCCAGAAGTTTTCCGTGATTTATTACGTTCCCGTCGAACCCGCACCATGAGGCCACCCGTCCGCATCGGCATCACCGCCGGCGACATCAACGGCATCGGCATCGAAGTCGCGCTGAAAGCACTTCACGGCGCGGAACTCCCCGCCACCCGGCGCGCCATCCTGATCGGCGACCTCCCGGTCATCCGCGCCCAGTGTCGCCGCTTCCGCCTCCCCGTCCCGCCCGCCTGGGATCCCGCCGAAGGCCCCGTCCCCGCCGCGCCGGTGGTCGTCTGGGACCCGTGGCCCGGCCAGGGCCTGCGCTGGGAACCCGGCGTGTTGCGCGCCGAAGCCGGCCGCGCCGCCGCCGAGTGGATCACCTTCGGCGTACAAGCCTGCCAAAACGGCATCCTCGACGCGCTGGTCACCGCCCCGATCAGCAAGGAGGGCCTGCACCGCGCCGGGTATACCTATCCCGGGCACACCGAAATGCTCGCCGAACTGACCGGGACCAAACGCTTCGCGATGATGCTGTTCGGCGGCCCGCTCCGCGTCGTGCTCGCCACCCGCCACATCCCGATCTCCGCCGTGCCCGCGGCACTGACCCCCGCCGCCGTGCGCGAGGCGATCCGCATCACCGACGAAGGCCTTCGCTGGATGGGCCAGCGCCGCCGCCGCATCGCCGTCTGCGGACTGAATCCGCACGCTGGCGAAGGCGGCCACATCGGCGACGAGGACCAGCGCGTCATCGCCCCGGTGGTGCGTGCACTGCGCCGTGCCGGCCTCGATGTACACGGACCACTGCCCGGGGACACCGTGTTTCATCACGCCGCCTCCGGTGCCTACGACGCGGTGGTCGCGATGTACCACGACCAGGGCCTCGCCCCGCTCAAGCTCATCGCTTTCGACTCCGGCGTCAACCTGACCCTCGGCCTGCCCCTCGTGCGTACCTCGCCCGACCACGGCACCGCCTACGCCATCGCCGGAAAAAACCGCGCCAACCCCGCGAGCATGGCCGAGGCCATCGCCCAGGCCCACCGCCTCGCCGGCCGCACGAACCCGTGGCGGCGAAAGCACGTGGCCTCCCGATGAACAGCCTTCCCAAACTCACCAGTCCGACCCAGGTCCGCGCGTGGATCGAAGCCAACCAGTTCCTGCCCAGCAAGGTGCTCGGCCAGAATTTCCTGATCGACGGCAACATCCTCCGCATCATGGTCGAGACCGCCGCCATCGGCCCCGATGACGGGGTGCTTGAAGTCGGCCCCGGCCTCGGGGTGCTCACCGGTCCGCTGAGCGAAGCGGCCGCCCGCCTCGTCGCCGTCGAAAAGGACCCGCGCCTTGCCGACCACCTCGCCGACGCCTTCCGCGACCATCCCTCGGTTACCCTGGTGCGCGGCGACGCCCTCGCCACCGACCTCGGCGCCCTCAAGCGCGAACACCGCCTGTCCCGCTTCGTCTCGAACCTGCCTTACTCCGTGGGCAGCCGGGTGCTCGTCGATTGCTTCCAGCTCCCCGACGGCTTCGACCGCCTCGTCGTCACCGTCCAGCTCGAAGTCGCCGAACGCCTCGCCGCCCGCCCCGGCACCTCCGACTACGGCCTGCTCGCCGTCTGGGCCCAGCTCGACCACGATGCACGCATCGTGAAACGTGTCGCCCACGGCTGCTTCTACCCGCGCCCGCAGGTCACCTCCGCCATCGTCGAACTCGTGCGCACCCGCGCGCGCCGCGCCGCGCTGCCCGTACCGGCGCGGTTCGACGCGCTGATCAAACACGCCTTTTCCCAGCGCCGTAAGCAACTCGGCACCACCCTCGCTTCGTTTCGCCATCCCGCCGCGCCCGCTGCGGCCGATGCCGCCCCGCGTGCCGGTATCGACCCCACCCGCCGCCCGGAAACCCTCGCCGTCGACGAGTGGATCGCCCTCGACGCCGCCTGCTCCTCGCCATGACCACCGACACCGCCAACCACGACCTGCTCGCCATTTACCACGGGCTGTTCGACACCTCGCCCGACCCGATCTACATCGAGGACGAACACGGCGTTGTGCTCGACGCCAACCGCGCCGCCTGCCGTTTCCAGGGCCTCGCGCGCGAGGAACTCGTCGGCTGCAACGTCCTCACCCTCGTCCCCAGTTCCGAGCGCGACCGCATCGGCCGAGATTTTCGCCGCTGGTTCTCCGGCGAGCTGACCAGCTACGAGGGCTTCACCCAGCGCCACGACGGCACCGTCGTACCGGTCGAAGTCCACGGTATGCGCATCGACTACCGCGGCCAACCCGCGGTCATCCTGCACGTCCGCGACATTTCCGCGCTGCACCGCAAGCAGAATGAACTCGCCCTGATCTTCCGGCACATGACCAGCGGTTGCGCCCTGCTGGAGATCATCGCCGCCGCCGGCGAACCCGACGCCCGTATCCTCGCCGTCAATCCGGCCCTCGCCGCGATGATCGGCCTACCCGAGGTATCCCTGACCGGCCGCACCCTGCGCGAAACCTTTGCCGCGCTGGAACCCTGCTGGATGGAAACCTTCCAACAGGTCGCCGCCACCGGCGAAGTCGTGCGCATGGACCACTTCGTGCGCACCCTCGACAAGCACTTCGAGGTCTCCGCCTACTCGCCCGAACCCGGCAAGATCGTGCTGCTTGTGGTCGACAGTACCGAACGCCACAAGGCCCTGCAGGCGATCCAGGAACAACAGGAACGCGAACGGCAGGTGCTCGCCGCGCAGAAACTCGAAAGCCTCGGCATCCTTGCCGGCGACATCGCCCACGACTTCAACAACCTGCTCGTCGGCGT
>CALBHI010000093.1 GCA_937894535.1 uncultured Verrucomicrobiota bacterium | reverse complement strand
TCGACCATCATGCGTTCATGCTCCATCGATTGTGCATCCGCCTCGGCGCGACGGAGGTCCGACGGATCATCAAGTCCGGCCTGCACCCGACGTGCCGCGCGGTCGCGCAGGGCGTGGGCATCGGCAATGGTCCGGTCGAGCCAGGTTCGTTCCTCGGCGAGTTGGGCAATCTCGAGGTAGGTTCGGGCAATCTCCAGGGACAAGGCGAGGCGGATGGTGTCGGCGTCGGCGCTGCGCATCGCGGTTTCGGCGTCGGCGGCTTGTACGGCAGCGTCGATCCGGCCGAAGAGGTCAATCTCCCACGATAGCCGGGCCGAGGCCATCAGCGGGTCGATGTCGTTCGCCATGCCGTCGGTCATGTCGGATTTTTCCCGGCCCCACCGGTAGGCGGCATCCGCCATGGCCATCGGTTGGCGCTCGGACCGTTCCATCTCCGCCAGGGCGGAGGCGGAACGGACGCGGGCGAGCGCGCCGATGGGATCGGGATGCCCGTTTAAACCCTGTTCGATGGCGGCGGTCAGGCCGTCGTGGCCGAAGGTGTGCCACCAGTCTTGGGCGACGGCTGCGGTGTGGAGCAGGCAGGCGAAGAGTCCGGCCAGCCAGCTGCGGTGCAGGATGCGTTGACGGCGGCGTGGTTTCACAGGAGTTCGATTCCGGTGGCGTTGATGATCAAGGCGTCGCCGGTCGATTGCGGGGCGACGACGCCCCGGATGCGGACGCGGCTGAGTTCCCGGAGCCCGTTGACACCGCGAATTCCATGTTTCACGACGTTGCCCTCGGCGTCGACGATCTGGATGGTCGCGGTGCCGATCCGCAGGGCGTGGGGATCGTCGCAGCAGTTATCCCACGGGGTTGAGCAGTGGTCATCTTCGCGCAGATCGCACGAGGTCAGCGTGGCTTCGTCGCCGACCACAAACAAGGCGCGGTGATCGACAAACGGCGTTTCCGTGCCCATGACCTTGGCTTCGAGGATGACGGTGTCGCCGGGCGCGACGTAGGCGCGCAATTCGGGAATCGGCTTCATGGCTTCGGTGGTGGCCACGGGTTGGAACACCGAGGTGATGGCGGGGGGGACGGATGCGGTCGGCGCACTGGATTGCGGTGCGGGGGCTTTGCCGCAACCGGACGTGAGCAGGGTCAGCGCGGCGAGGCCGGCGACAAGGCATGTGGAGGTCGTGGTGTTCATGGTGTGTTCTCCTTGGCTAGTCCCGCAGGGCTTGCGGGAGGTTGGGTTTCAGGCAACGTAGGGCGGGCGGGATGGCACCGATTAAACCGAGCAAGGCGCCGGTGGTCAGGCCGGCGAACAGCGTCTCCGGTCCGAATCCGAGGCGGAATGCGCCGGCGCTCAGGTAGATCACGCGATCGGCGAGCACGACCACGGCGGCGATGGCGCCGAGCAAGGCGCCCAGCAGGGAGGTCATCAGCGATTCCTGGATAAAGGAAACGACGATGGCGCTGCGGCGGAAGCCGATGGCCTGCAGGGTGGCGATCTCGCGGACACGCGAGGCGAAGGCGGCGTAGAGCGTGTTGAAGCCGCCGAACACGGCGGCGGCGGCAATCAGGGCGGCGGTGGTCCAGGTCATGGCGCGGACCGGGGCGTAGAACGCGGCGAGCTTGGCGTAGTAGTCGAGTTCACGCACGGCGCTGAGCTCGAGGTCGAGGCGCTGGCGGGTGAACAACTGCACGTCGGCGGGGTCGCCGGTGTCGAGGCGGACGACCACGGCGCTGATCGTCTCGCGTTGGGCGAGGGTGCGGAGATCGTTGATGTCCATCCACAACTCGGACTCGAGCACGGTGCCGGGGGCGGCGAAGGTGCCGGACACGGTGAGCGTCGCGGTGTCGAGTTTCAGAGCGGTGCCGGGGGCGAGATCGGCCTCGGCCACGCCGAACCGTTTCCACGCCAGGCGGCCGACCATGATTTCACCCGGGTTGGGGAAACGTCCGTCGATCACCACGACCTCCGGATGGGTGAGCAGGGCCTTCGGGTTCACCCCGCGGACGAGGCCGCGCAGGTGGCGACCATCGCGCATGGCGAGGTCGGCCATGTGCACGATCTGTGGCGAGACGGCGCGCTCGCCGAGCGGGGCGTAGATGCCGGACAGGCTGGCTTCGGCGATGCCGGCGGCGCGTTCCGACACTTCGCTGCGTTGGACGCTTTCCTCGCTGCCTTTGCCGATGATCAGCATGTTGCGGGGCGATCCGGACGCATGCAGGGTGCGGCGCATGCCTTCATTCAGGGCGTGCGCGCCCATGATGAGGAAGACCACGAGGGCGCTGCCGCCGATGGTCTGGGCCAGGCGTGTCCGGTCCCGGTACAGGTTGCGTACGGCATAGCTGAATGGCAGCAGCATGATCAGGCCCTCAGGCTTTCGGTGATGGGTCGGCGTGCGGCCAGCCATGCCGGATAGGCGGAAGCGAAGCCGCCGAGCAGCAGGGCGAGCACCAATCCGGAAATAAAAAGGGCGGGATCGGGCGAGACGGACATGATCTGGCCTTCGTTGCCGAAGGTGATGCGGCGGACGGCGAGGAAGCCCATCGCGCCACCCGCCCCGATGAGTCCGCCGGCCAATCCGAGCAACAACCCTTCGAGCACCACCAGCCAGGCGATGGCGCCATCGGGATAGCCGAGTGTTTGCAGCACGGCGTTCTCGCGGATGCGGGTGCGGACGACGAGCAGGACGGCGTTGGCGATCAAGCCGAGCACGGCGATGACCGCGCCAAGACCGATCCACCGGGTGAAGCCGGTCAGTTCGATCAGCTCGCGGGCAGCCTGGGCGAAAAACGCCTTTTCGGGCTGGGTGTGGGTCGGTTCCTCGGCGGTTGCGAAACGGGCATCGATCGCGGCGGCGACGTCGGCAAGTTGGGCTGCGTCCTCGACGCGGACATTAAACTGGGTCACTTCACCGAGCCCCCGGCGCGAGGCCTGCTGGAGAAACGGGAGGTGAACGTAGGCGACGTCGTTGTCCTGCAGGTTGGGCGAATCGAGAACGCCGGAGACGCGCACGCGCACGCCGGCGGCCTCAAAGGCATCGCCGGGACCGAGGCCGCGCCGTTTGGCGAAACTCTTGCCGATCAGGGCGCCGTCGTCGGTGCGCTCCCACGCCTCGCGGGTCCCGTCGATGATGCGGATCTCCGGCGCGAAGCGGGCGAGCATACGCGGGGGAACGCCGCGAAAGGTCACGATGTCGAGGCTGGCACCGCAGTTGTTCACGGTGATCTGGATGGGGATGACCTCGCGCACGCCGGGAATGCGGCGGATCTCGTCCTCGTAGTACAGCGGAAGCCGGCTGGTCGACGGGCAGTAGCGGTTTTCGCGGTAAACGACGAGGGTCAGGTCAGATGCTTCAATCGAGGTGGAGCGGGCGACGGCGGCCTGCATGCTCTCGACGAGGGCGTAAAGGAACATGCCGGCGGCGATACCGAGCACGGTAAGCAGGGTGCGGACCCGGTGCCGAACGAGTTGCTTGACCGAGAGGGGCACGAGGCGGATGGCGGAGCGCAGGTTCATGGCGCGGCCTCCAGCAATTGGCCTTTCTCGAGGTGCAGGATGCGTGTGGCGGCAGCGGCCGCCTTGGGATCGTGGGTGACCATGACAATCGTCTTGCCCTGTTCGCGCACCAGGGTGCCGAGCAGGCCCAGCACCGCGTCGGCGGCATGGCGGTCGAGGTCGCCGGTCGGTTCGTCCGCCACCAGCAACGGCGGATCGGCGACGAGGGCGCGGGCAATGGCCACGCGTTGTTCCTGTCCGCCGGACAGTTCGCGCGGAAAGTGGTGCATGCGGTCGGAAAGACCGACCAGCGACAGCGCGGCCTCCACTTTTTCGCGGCGTTCGCGCCGGGTGATATCGTCGAGCAGCAACGGGAGTTCGACGTTCTCGAACGCGGTCAACACCGGTACTAGGTGGTAGAGTTGGAAGATGTAGCCCACGTTGCGGGCGCGCCATGCCGCGAGGTCGCGGCGGGCGAGGGTGTGGACCTTGACCCCGTCCACCTCGATCGAGCCGGAGGTTGGCTGGTCGATGCCGGACAACAGGTTCAGCAGGGTGGTCTTGCCCGAACCGGACGGACCCATCATGGCGAGGAATTCGCCGCGCGGAATGGAGAGGTCGAGTGCTTCCAGCGGAGTAACCAGGTTGTCGCCCTTGCGGTACTGCTTGGTCACGCCGCGGCAGTGGATGAGGATGTCGCGGTGTGTCGCCGGGTGGGGTGAACCTTCCCTGGCCGGGAAGGCCGGGTGCGCTGTGTGGGGGTTGTTCATGGTTGTGCTCCTTCCTGCATGGCCACCCGAACGCCGGGTCGGAGTTGGTCGGCCCCGGCGGTGACCACTTTTTCGCCCGCCCGCAGGCCTTCGCGGACGGGACGGTACCCGTCGCGTTCCTCCGAATGGAGGGTGATGGTGCGCTTCTCGGCGGTTTCGTTGACCGGGTCGATGACCCACACGGCTGCCGATTCGCCGTTGTTTTCGGCGAGTGCGGAGGCGGGGATCCAGACGAGGCGCGAGCCGGCCGTGATGGCGGATTCGGTGGATGAGCCGATGAATTCGGCGCGGCACAACATCTCGGGGCGCAAGCGCGGATCGGGGTCGAGGATGGCGACCTTCACCTGCAGGGTGTTGCGGGTGATATCGGCTTCGCCGGTGATCCGCGTCACCACGCCGGTGAAGATGCGGTTGGCGAAGGCCGCGGTCACGATGCGCGCGGTCATGCCGGGTTCAATGCGGCCGGCATCGGACAAGGGTACGTCGACGCGCACCTGAAGGTGGCGCGGGTCGTAGAGGCTGACGGCGGATGAGCTTTCCATGTCGTCCATGGCGGCCATGCGTTTCATGCCGGGGGCGGCATGGCGGGCGAGTACGATGCCGTCCATCGGGGCCACCACGCGGGTGCGTTCGAGGTCGAGGCGCGCTTCATTCCGTTGCGCGTCGATCACGGCGAGGCGGGCCCGTTGCTGATCGGCCATGGCCAGGGCTTCCGTGGCCATGCGGTCGGCGGCGATGCGTTCCACTGCCGCGACGTCGTCGTCGCCAAGTTGTTGCAGGCGGGCCAGGCGGTCGGACGCCTCCAGCAAGCCGGCTTCCGCGGCGCGGAGTTCGGCTTCCGCCATGGATCGTTCGGCCTCCAGCATCGTGACGCGCAGGATGTGGTTTGATGCGTCGAGGGTGGCGATCAATTCGCCTTGGCGCACGGGTTGGCCTTCAAGGACGAGGACCTGGTCAACGAACCCATCGGTCTTGAATGGGACCCGCACCGGATAGGGGTCGGGCTCGATCCAGCCCGAGGCCTGGGCGATCAGGCGGCCGCTGGAGGCGGTGGTGATGGCGGGCGTTGAGCCGTCGGATTCAAGGTACAGGGCGGGCGTAACGGATACCGCAACGCGCGGGCGCAACCGGTCGCCAAAAAGCATAGCCGCGAGCGCGGCCATTCCGATGATGAAGACAAGCAGCACGAGCAGCGGGCCGCCGTTGCGCCGGCGTGTGCCGGGGTCGCGGGGGGGTCGCCGCAGGGAATCCAGGGACGAGTTTGTTGTTTGCATAAGCCTGATGAGCCACGTGAACGAACGATGGATCCGGGGAGATCCGGGAAATGCACGCATGGACCGGTAATGACCGGCGGCGGGTCAGGCTTAGATCAACATCTGGCACAAAACGAGATGCCGTTTGGTGCCGGATGCGGGAGGCGTCGCGAAGGGCGGGAAACCGGGGGCCGAACGGTGTGCGATGGTCACCAGGGATGGGTTCGCGACGACGGCGGGATCAGGCGTGGGCTGGGCGTGATCGCGTGCCGGGATCGGCAGCGCCGTTGGAAGGTCCGTGGTGGTGTAGCAACAGGTGGGTGCGGCATCGGCGGGGAGGTCGTTGCCGGTGCAGCAGGTTGCGGTATCGGTGGTGGTCGTGCAGCACGACGAACAATCCGCGGAATCCGAACCGAGGCAGGTGTGGAGGTGAACCGGCAGCGCGAATAACATCAGCGCTGTGGCCAGCAGCCACGTGGAAAGGGTGCTGGCCGGGCGGTTATGATGCGGGTCATGCATACGGATACATCCTACGCAGGCGCGGGTGGTCTGTCAAACGGGGCCCTCGGCGTGGGCTGGTGTCGCGGCGTCCTGCCGCGGGGGATCAAACTTCGTAATCGACGACATGCCGGGCGGTTACCACGCTGCGCACGAAGCCAACCACGGCCTGGTGGGCGGGGTGGTTCATGTAGGTGTCGAGGTCGCTACGCGAGGCGAATTCGGCATAGAGGGCGACATCGCATGCGGCATCCGACGGAATGCAGTTCACGCCGACTTCGAGATGGTGGATGGCCGGTATCACGGATCGCAACGCCTCCAGGTCGTGCTTCATTTTGGCGGCGATCTGTGGACGGTCGAGGCCATCCACGTGTTCTTTTACGTTCCACAGGACGATATGTTTGATCATCGGTGCCTTCCCTCGTATAGATAGCGGCCATGAACCGGCCATTGAACCAGATCCTACACCAACTGATGCGCGGAAAAAACCCTTTGTCGATTCTGGTGCTGCTGGGCTTGCTTGCGTTGGCCTATTGGCTGGAGCCGTCGGCACCGAAGCGCGGCATGGACGAATACACAGCGGCGCGCGGGCGGTACGAAGGGCGGTGCATCCGGGTGCTGGATGGCGACACCATCGATGTGCGTGCCGATTCGGGCGAGGAGTTCCGGTTGCGGTTGCTTGGCGTTGATTGCATGGAGACGCACAACGAGGAAAAGCTTGCCGAGCAGGCGCGGCGGCTTGGGCGATCCACCGGAGAGGTGCGGCGGCTCGGTGAGCGCGGGCGTGACCGTACCCGGGCCTTGTTGCTCAACCGCCCGGTTGCCTGGGAGGTGCCGGAGGGCACGCCGCTGTTCGATCCGTATGATCGGTTGCTCGCGTATGTCGAGCGCGACGGCGAGGACGTGGGCGAGCTGCTGCTGCGGGAAGGCCTTGCCGAGTTGCGCCGCGATCCGCATCCCCGGTCCTTGCGCTACCGGGGGGCGACCACGCCGCTCGCCTGGTGATACCTGCGCCGGGTATGGAGGTCAGGTGCGGGTGGTGCTTCGTTCAAGGTGCGTGACCAGCAGGTACACCACCGCCGTCACCGGACCGAAGCACAAACCGGATAAACCCCAGAGCGTCGGGTGGTCGCGTTGGTCATCGATGGCCAGGTCCTTGAGCCAGATGCCGATGCCGATGTGCACGGCGAACACCGGCAGGTTCAGCAACAGCCAGTTGAGCTGGTTGACACCATACGGTTGGAGGATCGAATTGAACTCCGGCATGGCCAACGCCATCGGGCGGCCCAGGACAAGGCCGATCGCGGCAACCAGGCTGAGCAACAGGGCGGCTTTGCCCATCGCGGTGGATCCCGCGAAGGTGGCGGGGGCCGGAGGATCTGCCCGCCATCCGACCAAGAACAGGGCCGGGGCAACCGGACCGGCGACCAGGCTGAAGACACACCAGCGCCAGGGCGTCGCTCCGCGGGCGATGGCCAATCGAACCGTCCAGGCCGCAATGCCGAGGAGTACCACGAGCGAGGCCAGCCCTTGTGCGAGGGAGATGCTGTTCAGGGCGTAAAGCGCGGGCCCGGCCGGCCGACCCGCCTGGGAAAAAAGCCACGCCGGCAGTGTGATCCGGCCGACCATGCCGACCAGCACCACCGCCGCGAGCAGCATGATCAATGGAGCCAGGCGGCGGTTCATGAGGGTGTTCCGGTCGGCTCGATTTGTGGCTGCTGTGCGCGGTGCAAACGCCAACCGAACAGCAGGATGGGCGCGATAAACTGGAATGTCAGCGCGAGCAGTACCCATACCCATGGGGATTCGCCGCCGCGTTGTGCTTCGCCGTAGATCCAGCCGGCAATCACCAGGCGGATCAGCAGCGAGACGAAACCCTGCAGCGCGAAGGCCACGGCCATGGCCTGGTTCATCTCCAGTCCGCCCTGGCTCGCCAGAAACTGGGTCAGGGGTTTGGCGCTGTATTGAATGACCAGGCCGAGCAGCATCAGTGCCGATGCGACGACAATCAACGACTCAAGTTTTTTCATGGACGCTCCTTCACCGCAAGCAGGCTACCGTTCCTCCATGGGGTGGTCAAATGATTCGAGGTGGAGCGATGATTCCCGGAGGGGTGTGTGATGTCACACCCGGCCCGGATACCAGGTGCCGCCGAAGCGGACCACATCGATCGCCGGCCGCAGGTCCTCGGTCAGGCGATCCTTCATGATAAAGCCGGAGGCCCCGGCTTGCTGCGCCTTGTGGGCAAACGTTTCCTCGTCCTTCATGGTGATGACCACCGTACGGATCTCCGGGTGGTGGGTGTGGAGGTGGCGTACGAGGTCGAGTCCGTCGCGTCCGTGCAGCATCAGGTCCACCAGGACGAGATCGGGTTGGTGTTTGGCGACGAGGTAGATGCCCTGTTCGATCGAGTCGGCCTCTCCGCACACGGCGATGCCGGCATGGCGGCGCAGCAGACCGACCAGCGCCTCGCGCACCAGCTGGTGGTCATCGACGACAAGAATGCGGTCCACCTCGGATGCGTCTGGCGGTCTGGTATGGCTGGTCGTCATGCTCGGGCTCCATCGTTGATCGGGTACCGGCACACCACGTCGGTGCCGCCGCTGGTGCGGGGGGTGCAGTGCAGGGTTCCCTGGATCATCAACGCGCGTTGGTTCATGATGCGCAAGCCCATGCCCGCGGCGGTGCCGTCGCGCTGCGGCGGCATGCCGCGCCCGTTGTCGCGGATGCTCAATACGATCTCATCCGCGGTGCGTCCGAGATGGAGGTCGATCCGGGTGGCTGAGGCATGGCGGACCGCATTGTTCACCGCCTCCTGCGCGATGCGGTAGAGTTGGTTGGATGCGTCCTTGTCGATGTCGGGCAATGTTCCGGTCGACGTGAAGCGGCAGGTCATCCGCGCATACACCTCGGTCGAGGCCGCGAGTTCCTCGAGCGCGCGCAGCAGGCCGCCGCGTTCGATATCGACCGGGTTCAGGCCATGGGACAGCGCACGGGCTTCGCGGGCCGAGCGGTTAACCAGCGCGGTGACATCGCGCAGTTCGGTTTTCATCGCCTCGTCGGTCTCGGGAACGGCGTATTCCAGCGCCTTGATGCGCATGGCGGTTGCCGTCAGCAACTGGCCGAGGTTGTCGTGCAAATCACGGGCGAGCCGTTGCTGTTCGCGCATGCTGACGTCAACCAGTTCCTTGCCGATGCGGCGGATTTCGGTGATGTCCAGCAGCACGCCGATCAGGCCGGCCGAGGCACCGGCCTTGTCGCGGAACAGCCCAAGTTGTGCCCGGTACACGCGCAATTCGCCGTTGGCGTCATGGCCGGTTACTTCAAACGAGGTGTTCGTTCCGGAGGAAACCAGTTCGGCCTCCCGTGCGGCAAGATGGTCCAGCATGCCGGGGTCATGACCACGGCCCGCTTGCGCACGGTTGCGTCCGATAAAGAGGTCCGGCTTGTCGCCGAGCACATCGAGGGCATACCGGTGGTTCATCGCGATGTAGGTGCCGGCGAGGTCCTTCGCATAGACCGGCATCGGGATGGTGTCGAACAGGGTGCGTTGTTGCGACAGGCTCTGCTCGAGATCGCGCCGCGACCGTTCCAGGGAGTCGAGCATGGTGTTGATGCCGCGGGCCAGGTCGCCGACTTCGTCCGGGGAGGCGATGAAGTCGCCGGTGTCAACGCGTCCGCGGTCGGCAATCATCCGCACCATCGCAGCCAGGCGGGTGATCGGACCGGTAATGGTGCGGCCGATGCGCGTGGCCAGGAACACGGCGACGAGCAGGGTGGCCAGGAACACCACAACGGCGCTGCCGATGACGGTGATCACCTGCCGGTTCATGCCCGACAAATCCTCCTCCAGATGCACCTGCCCGATGACCCGGTCGTTCAGCACGATCGGGGTGGTGGCGCGCATGCGCGACCCGGCCAGGTAGTCCACCGAGGTCTGTCCCGGATTATGGTGCAGGGGCGGAACGTTTTCGGACACGGCTCCGGCCTCGGCGAACAGTGAACCGTCGGGTTGGCGGATGGCCGCGTACAGGATGGTGCCGCCCTGTTGCACCAGCGTCATGTCCTCGCGTGCGGTTTCGCGGTCGTCGAAGGCCAGCGGGGCTGCGCTGTTGAGCGCAACCAGGTTGGCCATGGCCACGAGTTGCTGTTCGAATTGGCGGCGTTGCAGGGTCCATCCATACCAGCCGAAGAGCGTGGTGGCGAGGGCGAGGATCACCGCGCTCATCGCCACCAGCAGCATCAGCAGGCGGAACTGGATCGACTTTCGTGTTTGTTCAACCAACCTCATGGCGGTTCCTCATCGGTGCTTCCCCCCTTCACCACCCGGCCGAGACGAAGCAGGCGCGAGCTGATCGACAGCCCGGCTTCCTCGGCCGCCTCCTGGTTGATGGCGAAGCGTATTTTTCCATCCACGGTAAAGAAGTTGATCGCCGCCCCGAGCCGTGCGCCGGACCGGACATCGGTTACCACCAGAACCGGCTGGCCGCGCAGCGAAGCAAGGTAGTCCGCCAGCACGGCGCGATCCGCGGTGTTGACAAAGACGATGTGGCAGCCGCGTGCGTCCGCGGGCGAATCCACCGGGATCAGGCGGCAGGGCCGGTGCTCCGGTGCCACGCCGGCGAACTCGGCATCAACGGCCGCGCGGTAGGAGTCGAACTGAACCACCCCGATGGTGATCGTGCCGGTCGGGGCGGAAGCTGGCCAGGAAACAAACTCGGCGAAGCGGCAGAGGTAGGCGGTCTTCAGCCGGTACTCGTCCGTCCGGTTGGCGAGGGACGTCGGCGCCAGCCACTGGCTGAACACCAGCGCCAACGGAACCCACCATCGCATGACCGAACGCATAAGCATAATGCTTGCCCGCCAACGACACCTGCTCCGGCCGGTACGCCCTGACGGCTCCGGAGCTACGCGGTCCTGACCTCCGAGGCCGCGATGCTAGAAGAACCAGGTCGCCTTCGCGTATACGCTGCGTTCCACTTCCGGTTCGATGCCGTTGAAAAAGGCCGCCTTGAATTCCGAATGGCGGTCATCGATCAAATTCTGCCCGACCACGGCCAGTTCCAGATCCTTGCGGGCCATCCAGCCGACCCGTGCATCGGCGGTCCAGTACGACGGGACATCGAGCGCGGACAGGTCGTCGATGTAGCGCACCCACAGGTCGAACTCGACGGTGCGGGTCACCTGGAACATCGAGCGCAGTGACACCTGGTGCTCTGGCGTTTTGCCCTCGTTCAACAGGGCCACCGTGTCGCGCCCGCCGTCGGTATTGCGCAGGTCGAGTTGGGCCAGGCTGTAGGCGGTCTGGAAGGAAAGCCAGTCGGTGGCAATCCAGTTGGCCGAGACTTCGCCGCCGTACGATTCCCCCTCGTTCTTGTTGCTGGCCACCAGCGGGCGCACGATCTGGCCGGTGGCGGGATTCACCCGGTCCTGGCCCGGTTCGGCCGAGACGAGCTTGTCGTAGTCGTAGTAAAAGAGGGCGAGTTCAAGGGTCAGCGTCTCAAGCGGGATCGCCCGGTAACCGGTTTCGTAGGCAATCAGTTCCTCGGAGACCTGGTCATCATCGCCGACGATGGTCAGGAAGACCGGTTTGCCGTTTTCGACGTCGATGTCGAGCAGGTAGCTGCCTTCGTATTCAACGCGGGTGGGGATGCGCACCGCACGTGCGACCGAGGCCCACACGCTCTGGTTTTCCGTAAGCTTGTACACTGCGCGTGCGTCCGGCTGAGTCTCCCAGCCGGTGAACTCGTGGTGCTCGAATTTCGACCCGACGGTCAGAGTCAGCCGGTCGTCGAGTAGCGAGATGTTGTCCTGCACGAACAGACTGTAGAGGTGCAGGTCGCGGTCCTCGGGGTTGAAGGTGACGAAGCGACCGCTCTCGTTGTTTTCGCGGGCGAAGCGGTAGCCGGCGCCATAGACGAACTGCTGGTTGTCGGTGAGGGCGAACTCGTGTTGCGCATCGAAATCAAACGTGTCGCGCTGTTCCTTGAACGAGGGTGACACATCGCGGTCGATGTAGTCATAGTAGGATCGCAGGCGCAGCGTCGAGGTGTCGGTGAAGATATGGTTCCACGAACCGACCAGACTGGCGCCGATGTTGTCCGCTTCCTGCAATTGGATCGCATCGGAGCCGGGCGGGGCGTTGGCCGGCCGCGCCGCGATTTCCGGTTCGCTGTTGTACACGTCGCCCTGCAGCGACCAGGTGTCCCACGCGGTGGGTTCGCCGTCGAGGCGGAAGCCGCCGCGCACCGACTCCCACGTCGCGTCGGTGTCATTGCCGTTCTGGTCCACGAACCCGCCGCGCTCGAAGGCCTTCACGTACACGCGGTAGAAGGTGTTCTCGTTGATCGCGCCGCCGTAGCGCGCGCCGCCGAACGCTTCCTCGATGGTGCCGCCACCCGCGGTCACCACGCCGCCCTGGGTTTCCTTGGCCGACTTGGTGATGATGTTGATGACGCCGTTCACCGCATTCGCACCCCAGGTCGAGGCCCCTGGCCCGCGCACCACTTCAATGCGGTCGATGTCCTCCAGCATCACGTCCTGCATGTCCCAGGTCACGCCCGAGAACAACGGGGTGTACACGCTGCGCCCGTCGATCATGACCAGCAGGTGCTTCGCATACTGGCCGTGGAAGCCGCGCATGCTCACCGCCCAGCGGCTGACGTCAATGCGCGACACCGTCACGCCAGGGGCCATGCGCAACGCGTCGGGAATCGACGTGACGCCGCTGCGCCGGATGTCCTCGCCGGTGATCACATAAGCCGCCGCCGGGGTGTTCAGCAATTCCTCCGGACGCTTTGACGGGGTGGTGATCTCCATCCGCATCAACTCCTCCAACGTCGATTGATGCAACGGTGCCGCCGGCTCCTCCGCGCCTGCAGTACTCATCCATCCGGCCACCAACAACCCGATCCCCACGATGCGTTTCCGATGCATACTCGCTCTCCTTGATCACGGAACAGGAGGGCCATCCGCCCGCTCGCGCAGGCGTAACCCCGTGATGACCTCCCTCTCCATGTGCATCATGCTAAGGAACATGCACAACGGAGACAAGCGAGACCATGCTCGTGAACCCGCCATGCCTCAAAATCAGCACGTGACCGATGCGCTTCTAGGAAAAAGACCTAGACGCGGACCCCGCAACATCGGCGTGGCGATGGGTTTGCTGCTGCGCGATGGACGATTCGTCGCGTCGAACATGGCGATTCGCACCCGCGCCGCGCAGTCCATGCGGTGAGTGCTCGCCGAGCGACAACGCCGCCGGAACCACGCCGCGCATCTCCGCGTACGTTTCACCCGCGCCGGCGTAGCTTTTTTACGATCTCGCCACCCCCGTTTGCGGCACCGCAGGGGCGCGATGCGCGCTTGCGCGGAAACCCTCCGCGAAAAAATAAGGGTGCCCATCGGGGTGTCCAATCCTCGGTGCATCCAACCGTATGGCCTGACGCGACTAAGAGAGCCGCAGCCGCCTAGTCCATACACGAAAATCGAGGTGCGTGGCAGCCGGAATTATAAAAAACGCTTGATTGGTGTATCGCTCTAATAAATCATTTCGGCGCGGCGAAGGGAGGTCGCATTGTTACACAATCTCGCAACGTAGGGGGGAACCTGCGGGGCCAATCAAGGAGGCCTGAGATGATGAGGATGGGATGCATGATGGTGGTCTGGCTGCTGGCGGTTTCCGCCGAGGCCATACCGAGCTGGATGGGCGTGTACGGGTCTTACCAGCGGCACAACGGAGGAAACCCCGGCACGTTTACCGTGTTGATGAACCAGGATTATTCCGGGTTGCGCGCGGAGGTCGGGATCAAGGTCGGTTCGGGTGCG
>CALBHI010000092.1 GCA_937894535.1 uncultured Verrucomicrobiota bacterium | reverse complement strand
AGAAGTGATGTATGGTTTTGACCCTCTTCATGCACAGTCCCTGGTTCCTGGTCTCGATGATGCCATGGTGGATGCGGATGACGACGGCTGGACCAATGCCATGGAGCAGGAGGCCAAAACCGATCCGCTCAACCCCGACGAGTTTCCCGGGTCGCCCCTGAGAAGCCATGCCCATGCGGATGGAAGTTACTTGCTTCGCGTGGTGCGACCATGAGGCGATGCAATCAGGTCCTGCTTGTGGTCTTGGCCTTCGAATGTCTTCTGTTGGGCGCGTCTGCCGAACCTCGACCCTTCGACCGGCAGCATAGCAACGGCCGCTTTGTGCAGGACTGGCGTCGTGATCACAATTTTGTCTTCGGTCAGATCCACGGAGCCATTCCGGCCTATGTCAGGGTAAGCCACTTGAAGACATGGAAGGGACATCATTCCTACAGCGTGCAGGGTGCGACGCTTTGCTACTCGAAGGGGGCTCGGCGATACTATGGTGCCCAATTACCGCTACATGGATCTCATCTCATTCAGGTGACCGAGTACCTATTGCCCAAAAAGAAGCCGGGCGAAGAGAAGTTGAACATCAAGCGGCGATGGCCAAGCATCGTGGTTGGCGATCCGGAGCCGCTTTTCATCAATCGTGCTGGAAATCAACTTCCACCGGGACAGAAAGTAAATCCCGGCTTATTCATGGGCGTAAACAATAACGATGACGATCAAGACGGAATACCAGATCTCAGCGATGATGATGTTCCCGGGGAGTCGTCCATGATCGCCGTCAATCTGGTACGACCCAAGGGAATGCCAGTGGAGTTGTCCTGGGATGACAGCATCGTGCACCTGTATGAAACCCCGCGGAAGGCATTCGTGTCATCCAACGAAACCCACTCCGCACGGATAGGCGGCGGTGGCAATACGCACGCCTACAAGGGCTATGACGATCAAGTCATCTACGTAGAAGGGGTCGCCCCCGGGTCGACAGAAATTACCTTAACCGGACCGGGCGGGTTGGTCGATAAGTTAAGGGTGAGCGTAATTGGTCTGGATATAGCCATGGATGGAAATCGAGATGATGCAATCGACTTCTCCAATCCTGAGGACGGCTCGTATCTCTTCTGGGTTAATAATGATCACGACGAGCGACACTACCTTCAGACAGAAACCATTTGGGTTGAGGATGATCGAAAGGGAGAGCCGGATTGTGAAAATGACTACATTGGCTTTGATTCGAGACCAAATAGTTCTTCATGCAAAAGAGACCTAGAAGACTTCGCTCGGCTCCATATTCGAGTTGATGACACGACAAGAAGCTTGCCTGGTATTGGATTTTTTCTATCATATGAAAGCGAAACTAATAATCCTGCTATAAACATTTTTGAAGCAGTCAATGAATCGTCTGCATATCTTCGAGATGTCAATATTGCCAATAGTCAGATATTAAAGAAGCGATTGCTTGTTGTGGATGCAACCGAACGCCAATTGCCGTTAAAGTATATAAAGTCTAATGATCGCGTTTCACCTTTTTTGATTGAAGGGCGGCAAGGTGGCATCGGCAAGTTGACTTTGACGATAAGGTGTGATGATTTAGTTTTATGTCGCAAGTCGATACAGTTGACATTGCACAACGCTGCCTGGTTCTATGATAAGTATACTGTCTCCGCTACAGGAGATCGTTGGGAAAGTGTCGTCAGTAAAACAGCATCCCATCAGCAGCCCTCTTCAGGATACACGCCGGCCACGCAAGAGAACTTTCTCCTGATTCATGGATGGAACATGACAGATGATGAGAAGGTTCAGTGGGTCGAGACAACGTTCAAGCGTCTTTGGTGGCAGGGATATCAAGGCGCTGTCGCCTTATTCAGTTGGCCGACATTAGCAGACTTTGATTTCTGGGATGTCTTGAGTGGTGGAAGACATTTCGACAACAGCGAATTTCGCTCTTGGCAATCTGCTGAGGCACTCGTCGGTGTAATCAATAAGCTAAATAAAACCGGAAGCTTGAGGATTATGGCGCATAGCATGGGGAACGTTGTCGCCGGGGAGGCGATAAGAAAGTATGAGGGATTGCCAATTCACACATATATAGCTTGTCAGGCTGCTATTTCGGGTCATTACTATGATGAATCTTTGCCAAGTTTGCTGAAGCCAAAATGTACTCCGAATGTGATTAGAAACTTTCATAATGGGATCGATGCAATGCCTTACCTATACAGCAATTCGAAGAAAGTAATGAGGTCTTTTAATTACTACAACGAATTAGACTGGGCCCTTGATCACTGGGTCAATAACAACTGGCTTAAGCCCGACAATGTTATTCCATACTACTTCTGGTATTATGGCAGAATTGATCAGTATGATGAAGCTGTAGACAGTTTTGTCCGTGGAATGGTCGGTCATACAAAGTATTCGATCCATAATGATGATGATTTACACAAGATATTTTCATATATTGTGGAGTCGCGATCTAGAGCACTTGGCCAGCAAGCAGTCGATCACAAGCTTTTTAGTTGCTGGAACCTAGAGCAAGACCTTCTTTACGATGATGAACACTACTCTCACAGCAAGCAGTTTCGTTCTTCAATTCCAGAACAATGGTCATTCTGGAATAGAGTGCGCAGAGACGCACGCCTTTTGACGAAAAAAAAGCCATAATGGGTGTGCGTACTATGATTATAAGAAGAGAAGCAGCTGTTGTTTGGGTGCTATTTATTCATGTAGTTTTATGGAACCCGCCGATCCTTTACGCTGTAGATAATGGCTTTGTCGGGTCAAATCATGTTGATAAAACCACTGCGGAGTGGGCCGCGCGCGAAATTCATGTTTACGGCGCGGTCGTTGATGACAAGGGTATGCCCGTTGCTCGGGCCGAAATCCTTGTTAGCTGGCAGGAGTATTCCGTTCCATATCCTGGGGCCATGCGGAAAACAATCGTGGTGTCGGATGGCGATGGACTTTGGGAGTTTCATGAAAAAGCAATGCGTGCTTCTGTTCGGGAGGTGACGCGAGAAGGGTTCCTCTATGAAAGAAAACAACAAGATTTCGGCGGCGTATCGGTGGATGACATAACGCAGAATCGAACATCGCCGACAAATCGGCTCGTCATGCGCTTGCACGCAATCCGGGATTCAACACTTCTTGTCACCGCCGAAGCCGACCTCGCCGATGTTACGACGAAGATGCCCTTATCCGTGAGATATGACATCTATCGAAACACGTGGTTGCCGTTGTCCGAATCCATAATGTTGACGCACGACCAATTTTATCCCGACATACAGATTGATGTTTCTTTTGACGAAAGCAATGGGGGATGGCTGGTGGTGTTTCGTGCACCAGCTAGCGATGGTGGAATCATGGCAACCAACACGTTGCTCCTTGAGGCCCCTGACAACGGATACCATCAGGAAGCGTCGCGAACGGTGTCGTTTGAGAACAACACTCCGACCTATCTTTATGTGCGGTCGCGAACTCCCGGCCTGTTTACACGATTTATGTTTGATTACTCACTCCGCCCGGACTCATGTGTTGTTTCGTACGAGATGGCGGCAAATCCTTATGGCTCCCGCAGTTTTGAACCGATTAGGGATATTGGTTCACGATGGGACGTTATCGAACAACTGGCGACGGAAGCGCGGTCTGAAATTAACCATGGCGGACGACCAAGCAAGAATGATCACGATGCACGGTTGGCTGAATCTCTTGGCGTTGATTGATGCTCACCGTCAGCATAACAAGCGTTACGTGGAGGCTGACCGTTTGGCTTGTTCTTCGGATAATTTCGTAACCAGGGATAGGCTCTGGCATCGATTGTGGTTGGTATGATCAAGCGAATCTATACCTGGCTGCGAATCGTCGGATTGATCGCCTTGCTCGCGGATGGTCGGGTTGCGTTGTCGGCTCCGGACGGTGTTGCGCCATCGGGCGTTGATCAGTCGCAGGGGGATTCATGGCGGGAGCGGTTCGACGAGGATAAGGATGCGGCTTTCGACGTGTACTTGGACGAGGTCAAGCGTCGGGCCGAAGTACACAAGGAACAGTTGGACGACCAGAGCGGGGCATTGGTGCTCGTTGGTCGGATTGTGGATCAGGACGGAAATCCCGTCCCGGATGCCGAGATCCATGCCGTGGTGCACGAGGAGCGGGTAATCGGCATCGGATTTTATCGTCTTCAGGCGACGAAGCGGCCTGTTCACGCACGGTCGGAACCGTCCGGCCAATTTACGATGAACGGCGGGGTTGGGCGCTGGATCAGCGTGCAAGCCATCGAAGCTCCGGGGTATGTATTCGATGAAGGGCAGCAACACCACCTCGTGTTCTATGCCGATGCCGAGGTGGCGGTGCTGAATCCATCCGCCCGGCCCGTCGGCCACGGACCGGCGGAGTTTGTGCTGTGGAAGCAGCAGGGCGCGCCGGACCAACTCGTTGACCAGGAGGTCCACTTGCGCATTCCACAGGACGGCAAGCGGTACCTTTTCAATGTGTTTCGTCCAACCGGCCGGCATGTGCTGGTGCCGGTCGATGGGATGCCATCGCCCCTGGATGGAGATGTCATTATATCGATTGTTCCCCAGGAACCGGCAGGCTCCGTTCACCTGCGCATCGAGGCGGTCGATGGTGGCCTTGCCGAAGTGCCCTGTGCCGGCTTCATTGCGCCAGACGAGGGATACACCGCGGAGCACCGCATGGACATCTCAGCGGGTGATCAGCGGCATGCGGTTTTCATTCGCTCCAGGGGCGGGCGGGTGTACACGCGGATGACGATCGATGCTTGGTACGACCATGAGAAGCAAACCGCGGCGGTCGGTTTAACCTACGTGTCGAACCCTGTTGGCCGACCCAACCTGCAACCCGGCGGCGAAACCTTTCCGTCGCACCAGTTGAACTCGTTGCCAATTGAGTGAATAACGTGAACATGACAGCGCGGTTCGTTGTGTGGGTGTATGCCGTGGGATCAGTGGCGTTGGCGACTATGGCGTTGATGTTTCGCTCGTGGTCGGATGGTTCGACGCCGCGGGTCAACCCGGGCGCGGATCTGCTGTTGTTCGGTGTTCCGACCGCGTTGTTCCTGCCCGCCTGGTGGATCGCCGGCCGCCCGGTACGCGGCACCTCGCAGGAGGCCCGGCCGGAAGTCGCGGCACGCTGAGGCGGGGTAATAAAAAAGCCGCGTTCGGATGAACGCGGCTTCGGTTGATGGGGAACGGCCGGGCGATCAGGCTTTCGCGGCGGCGTAGAGTTCGGCGACCTTGTCCCAGTTGACGACATCCCAGAAGGCCTTCACGTAATCAGGGCGGCGGTTCTGGTAGTTGAGGTAGTAGGCGTGTTCCCAGACATCAAGGCCGAGGATCGGGGTGCCGGGGCATTCGGCGACGCCGGCCATGATCGGGTTGTCCTGGTTCGGGGTGGAGCAGACGCAAAGTTTGCCGTCGGCCTTGACGCAAAGCCAGGCCCAGCCGGAACCGAAACGGGTGGTGGCGGCCTTGGTGAAGGCTTCCTTGAAGGCATCCAACCCGCCGAGTTCGGCATCGATCGCGGCGGCGAGGGCACCCGAAGGACCCGTGCTGCCGGGCTTCAGCAACTGCCAGAACAGGGCGTGATTGACATGGCCGCCACCGTTGTTGCGAACCGCCGCGCGGATATCGGCCGGGACGGCGTTGAGGTCGCGGATCAGCTCCTCGGCGCTTTTGGCCTGCAACTCGGGGTACTTCTCGAGCGCGGCGTTGAGGTTGTTGACGTACGCGGCGTGGTGTTTGCCGTGATGGATTTCCATCGTGCGGGCATCGATCACCGGTTCAAGGCTGTTCGCGGCATAAGGCAGCGCGGGCAAGGTATGGGCCATGTCATGTCTCCTGGGTTGAATTGCGACCAATATAGTCCACTTTCCCGCTGGCGTCCAGTGGGGGCGGTGGAAAATACGCGGGTCGGGGTGGTCAGGCGACGGCTTCGGAGCGGATGAGCAGGGCGATGAAGTCCGGGTGTTCGTCGGGCGAAAGGGTGGCTTCGCCGGCGACGATCAGCCCCTGATCGATCAGGAAAGCGCCCGGCAACTGGCGCGGATCGGACTTGGGCAGGGCGAGGCCGTACTTTTTCCGGGCCTCGTTGCCTTTGCGCCAGACATGGCGGTTGAAGACCGATAGCAGGGGGGCGCGGTGCAGGCCGAGGGCCTGGTACAGGGCGCGGTCGGCGTCGTGGAACCGCGGCAGGGTGTCGAGCCCGTACAGGCTGAGTTGCTCCTGCATGTCGGCATCGGGATCCATGTGGACCAGGCCGACACGGTACCCGCAACCGGTGATGTGTTTCATGCTGGTGGACAACTCGTGCAGGGCTTTGCGGCAGAACGAGCAGCCGACGTGGCGCAGCAGGACCAGCAACATCGGGGCGGCATGTGAGTGCTCGCTGATGCTGACTCCGTGCTGGTCGCGGAATGTCGGCAACAAGGCGTGGGCGTGATGGTAGGTGGCTTCACTCATGGCTATCTCCGGTTTGGTTGGGAGATAAACCGTGGAACGAGGGAAAACCTTACAAGATCGTTTTCGGCCGCGGGTCAGTGGCGGTGCCGGAGCGCGTTTTTGATCGCATCCTTGTCGCAACCGGAAAGGCAGGGTCCGGATTTTTCGAGCTGATCGTTCTCGCGGCGGCGGAAGGCCCGCACCGCATCCTGCATGATCATGACCTGGCGGTTGTAACGGCCGCAGACCGCGCAGAGGGCGATGTGCATCCGCAGGCCAAGGCGTTCGAGCGGCGTCATGGCCGCATAGTCCTTTTTGGCCAGAGCGTTGGAGACCTGTTTGCAGGTAAACATAGGCGTTCGTTCAGTCCTTCTGCCATTTCGATTCCAGGCACTTCTTCATCTGGGTGCGCGCCCGGTGGTTGAGCACCCAGAGATGATTCGGGGTGATGCCCAAAACCTTACAAACTTCGTCGGATTCCATATCCTCGACCATTTTCAGTACGAACGCTTGCCGGATCGGCTCCTTCAGCCGGTCCAGGCACGTCTCGAATATAGGCCAGAATTCGGCGTGGTCAAAGGCCTCGCGGGGATTAAATTGCCACGGGGCCGGGCGCATGGTCGGGATGCCGGAGGCTCGGAACAGCAGGCTATCAAGGATTTCCGCGTCCTCGATGGGGGTGACGACCTGGTCGCGGATGGAGGCGCGGATGTGGTCGACGACCTTGAAGCGGAGGATGCCGCGCAGCCAGTACTTGATGTCCATGCGGCCGTCGAACTGGTCAAAGCGCTTGATGGCGGCGAGGAAGGTTTCCTGGACCGCGTCGCGGGCGGCGTCGGGATCGCGCAACCGCATCAGGGCATAGCGGTACAGGTAGTCACCGTAGGCGTCGACCCAGGTCTCGGGGTCGGCCACCGGTGGCGCGGCCGGTGCGTCTGGCGGAAGGTCAGGCATGGTCCGATTGTACGGACTTCACGGCGAAGTTCAAGCCGGGGCGGGCCGGCGGTTAGCGGCGATCCCAGCGCGGCCGGTCGGTCAGGAACAACTGGTCGCGGTTGCTGAGGAAAAACGCCTCGGTCAGCGGGAAGTCCACCGGAACGCGTTCGCGGAAGATCGGGTACCACGAGCTGTAGGCGCCGGTGGACAAGGTGCGCACGTACGGCAGGTCGCGGGTCAGGGTGGTGAAGTAGATGCCGCTGACCCGCTTCTTCAGGTCGTTGATCTTGTAAAACTCCTCGACCGAGGCGGGGAGCAGGATCGAGCTGCGGTCGCCGTACCATGCGGTCGCCCACGGCATGTCGGTGCACAGCAGTTCATCTTCGTTGAGCATCTGGGTGATCAGGGTGGTGTAGCTCGGGTAGTAGGGGGGGTAGGGGTAACCCACGCGCGGCGGGAGCAGGGTGAGGAACAGTGGCAGCGTGGTCACCGTGACCAGCAGGGCCAGCAGTCCGGTGCGGTACACCGGCAGGGTCAGTTGCAGCCGGTCGAGCAGCAGGTGGAAAAAGGCGAGACCGTACAGGATCGCCACCGGCCAGAAGATGCTGAACAACCGCATGGTGTTCTCGCCGAAGAAACCGCCCACGATGAACAGCAGGATCATTGCGGCCAGGATGCCCATGCGCAGGGTGTGCACGTGCGGCCGGTTGAAGCGGAAGAAGAACGTGGTCAGGAACAGGGCGGTGAGGAGGCCGTTGCCGGCCATGGGCAGGGCCGTGTCGTAGAAGGTGCGCAGGTTCGATACCCATTGGACCTGCAGCCGGTGTTGCCAGCCCTCGGTCACCGGGGCCACCGCGCGCTCGAACGACAGGGTCACGCCGGGGTCCATGCCGTTCAGGGCGAGGAACGGGGTCAGGCCGAACAGGTGGCCGCTGACCTGCAGGTTGCGGATGAACCACGGCGCACAGAGCACCAGCACGGCGCCGAGCAGGCCGAGGCCAAGTTTCCATCCGTTGCGCGGCACCATCATGGCCAACACGATGGCCATGCCGACGACCACCACCGACGCGGCATACCGGGTCAGCGTCAGCAGTGCACAGGCCAGGATCGCGAAGATGTACCCGTATAGCCAGGTGTGGCGGCGTTCCGGTGCGTTAAACCCGTCGGCGGCGGCGAGGGTGGCATACACGGCGATCATGGTCAGCAAGCCGGCCAGGGGCAGGCTGGTTCCGGAGATGCTGGTCGCCCAGACGGTGTCCGACAGGAAAAACAGCGAGACGCCGAGCACCGCGATGCGCCGCTCGAAGAACCGCCGCGCGGTCAGGTACAGCATCATCCCGGTCAGCAGGGTGAAGAGGTGGCACAACGGGATGATCGCCCACTGTTCCGGCGGAAACGAGCGCACGATCTTCGCCGGCGAAAACGAATCGCCGATCAAGCCGAAGGTCTTCGAGAGTATCCACGGATACACCGGCGGGTGAACGATGTCGGGCTGGCGGAGCATGATCGTCCGGGCATCCACGCCGTTCTGTTCGAACAGCCAGACGGCGGCCGGGCGGATGTATTTCGTGGAGAAGGTTCCGTCGGCCATCAGTTGGCGGGCGATCTGCGCCTGGTCCATCGCCTCCGCGTCCTTCAGCCCCCAGAATTCCGAGGCGGTGTAGAGGGTCAGCAGGGCCAGCGTGGCGAAGATGAACAACGCGCCCTTGATCAGCTTCAAGCCGATGCCGACATCGACGTTGTAAACCAGGTCCTGGATGCGCGATTCAAAATTTTTCGGTTGCATGCCGGTTGTCCCTTTTCGCCACCTTACCCGCTTTGCGTGGCCCGGGCAATGGCCTTTGCCGTGCGATGCCGGTTCGCGGCGGTCACACCCCGGTTTCGTGCAGCCCGTATTCGTTCAGTTTGCGGTGCAGGGTGCGCCGGCTGATGCCAAGTTGCTTCGCCGCCGCGGTGCGGTTGCCGCCGGTGGTCTTGAGCGCGCGGATGATCAGGTTCTTTTCGGCCTCGTCCATCGAGAGCGGGGGCGCACCGGGTGCGGGCGCGGTGGCGACAACGGCCGGGGAGGCTGCGCGCTCGCGGATGTCCGCCGGCACATCGCGCAAGGTGAGGCGCGGCGTGCGCGCCATGACCACCATGCGCTCGATCGCGTTGCGCAGCTCGCGCACGTTGCCCGGCCACGGATGCTGGTTCAGCACCTGCAGCGCATCGGGGGTGATCGCCTCGATGGTGCGGTTGTTGTCCTTCGCGCTCTGCTGCAGGAAATGCTGGATCAGCAGCGGGATATCCTCCGGGCGTTCGCGCAGCGGCGGGATGCGGATGACCACCACGAACAGGCGGTAGAACAGGTCTTCGCGGAAGGTGCCCTTCTCGACCATCGCGCGCAGGTTGCGGTTGGTCGCGGCAATTAGCCGCGTGTCGGTCTCGATGGTCTCCTGGCCGCCCACCCGCTCGAAGTTCCGCTCCTCGAGCACGCGCAGGATCTTCACCTGGATCGAGGCGTCGATCTCGCCGATCTCGTCGAGGAACAGGCTGCCACCGTCGGCCAGCTCGAAGCGCCCGCGCCGCCGTTCGGTCGCCCCGGTGAACGCACCCTTCTCGTGGCCGAACAGTTCGCTCTCCAGCAACGTCGCGCTCAGCGCCGCGCAATGCACCGCGACGTACGGACCTTTCGCGCGGCCGCTCAGGCGGTGGATCGCGTGGGCGATCAGTTCCTTGCCGGTACCGCTTTCGCCCTCGATCAGCACGGTCGCGCGCGAATCGGCAACCTGCCGCACCGTGTCGAACACCTCCTGCATCGCGGCGGACTGGCCGATGATGTTCTCCAGCCCGAACTTCGCATCGAGCTGCTCGTGCAGCGAGCGGTTCTCGGCTTCGACGTCGCGCGACCGCAACGCCCGCTTGAGGGTGATGTCGAGGTGGTCGAGGTTGATCGGTTTGGTCAGGAAGTCGAAAGCGCCGCGTTTCATCGCCTCGACCGCGAGCTCGATCGAGCCGTAGGCAGTGAGCATCAGGCAGATGGGCGGGTGGGGCAGGGCCAGCGTCCGTTGCAGCAAGGTCAGGCCGTCCATGCCGGGCATGCGCACGTCGCTGAGCAGTACGTCCACGGTGCGGCTGCGCAACAAGTCGAGGGCGCGCGGGCCGTTCTCGGCGAGCAGGACCTCGTAGCCGCGCTGCAGGGCGCGGGCCAGGCCCTCGCGGGCGTTTTTCTCGTCGTCGACGATCAGGATCGAGGGGCGCGGGGCGGTCATGGCGCGGTCTCCGGTTTCGGGGCCTTGAGCAGGCGGATGCGCGCGTCGTCGCGCGGCAGGTACAGGGTGAACGTCGTGCCGGCGTTGGGCTCGGTGTGCACCTCGATCTCGCCGCCGTGGTCGCGCAGGATGCGCTGGACGATCATCAGGCCGAGCCCGGTGCCCTCGTTTTTGGTGGTGAAGTACGGCTCGAAGATCGTGCTCAGGTTGTCGGCGGGAATGCCCGGTCCGGTGTCGGTGAACGAGATCGCGACGAACCGGTCGCTGGCCGCGAGGGTGATCTTGAGCAGGCCGCCGTTGGACATCGCCTGGATCGCGTTGCGGATGATGTTGAAGAACGCCTGCTTCATCTGCGCGCGGTCGATCGGCGCGGCCGGCAGGTCGTCCGGGGCCTCGACCTCCACCAGCACGTCGCGGTCCTTGATCTCCTGGGCGAGGAACGACAGGGTTTCGTTCAGCACATCGGTCAACCGGTGCGGTTCGAGGCGCGGCTGGCTCGGGCGCAACGCGCGCAGGAACTGGGTGATGATCTGGTCGAGCCGCTCCACCTCGCCCTGCGCCACGGTGAGCAGCTCCTCCAGCCCGGCCCGCTCGGCTTCCCCGACGTGGCCGATCTCGCGCTTGAGCAGTTGCAGGTGGATGGTCAGGGAGTTCAGCGGATTCCCGATCTCGTGGGCCACCCCGGCGGCCAGCAGGGTGATTGCGTTCAGGCGCTCCGACTCCAGCGTCTGCGACTCCTGGTGGCGCTCGCGCGTCACGTCGCGCAGGATCATCACCGCGCCCTTTTCACCGTCGCGCACCGCCGACAACGGCACGATGTAGAAGTCCAGGAACCGGTGCGTCGGATAGGTGATCTCGATCTCGCGGCTGATCAACCGCGTCCACTCCTGCTCGTCCAGCTTCAGGATCTGCTTCCAGTCGATATCCCGCAGGTACCGCGAAATCGCCGTGCCCGCCGCCGCCTCCAGCGTAAACCCGAGCATCGCCTCCGCCGCCCGGTTCGCATAGGTGATCCGACCGCGGCCGTCCAACACCACCAACCCCTCCTGGATCGCATGGAAAATCGTCTCCAACAACCCCTTCTCACCCGCCAGCCGCAGGAACTGGGTCTGCAAACTGCCCGCATCCAACTTGTCCAGCCGCTCGATGAGTTTATCCAAAAAGGCCGATTTCATGCGGAAGATCTACCCCGCATGCGCCATTATGTCACGCATGAAGCGCGAGTCCTGTGTGCGATATCGCCACCATGGCACAGGAGTTGGGGTGGTGCGCGCGCAGTTTGTTACGAGGTGATTTCTGGGGGTCAACATGGCCGCTAAGGGTCGTTTTGATGTCTAAATAGAATGCAAGCTGTTGACCTGAAGGGTTTTGTCAATGGTAACCGTCGAGGTTTTCGTCGGAGGAAGAGGAGTCGCTGTCGGTATCGCTATCGGAATCGGAATCGAAGGATTTACCGCAGAGGCGCAGCATATACGCGGAAGGTATTGGGTGGAGGGTTGTTTCGTGGTTCTGGCCGATCGGGCATTGATCCAATGATGGAGGCGCGGTGCCCTCACCGCGTCTGTCGCGGATGGGTTTTTGGCGTGAAGATTTTCTACCACCCGTCCCGCAGGAGCGGGACTAGAGAAAGAGGAGAAAGAGGAGTCGCTGTCGGTATCGCTATCGGAGTCGGAATCGAAGGATTTACCGCAGAGGGCGGGCATGTGGTCTGTCAACGGGTTCTGGCGATCATGGTGATTTTTTCTTCCTCGAAGGCGGCGATGGAGGCGTAGCCCATCGCCACGATCGTGGCTTTACCGATTTCGGTGGCGATTTTATGTATTTTCACCCGGAGGGTGTCGGTGACCTCGGTCATAGGCGTGAATGCGCCTTTGAGCAGGTACCAGATGCTCACCACCAGCTTGCGGGCCAGGGCGGCCACGGCGATGTTGGCCCCCTTGCGCATTTTCAATGCCACCGCCCATCGATGGGTGCTTCCTTGTCCATAGCGAAGGATGCTTTGTGCGGCCTGGATCAACAAGGCGCGTACATCGCCGCGACCATGACCGCTCAAGGCTCCGTTGCCCCCGCTGATACCGCTGCGGCTAACCCGGGGGTTGAGTCCGAAGAAGGCGACCAGCTTCCGGGGGCTATTAAATCGCTCGATGTTTCCGATGAACGCGGCCAGGGCGAACGCGACCTTCTCACGGACGCCAAGCAAGCGGATCATCTTCAGCAGTTGGGGATCCTCAGCCACCTCCACGGCGATCCGGGCCCGCAAGCGTTTGCGCCGGGCCTCGGCCTGCTGGAAGACATGGACTTCGTCGGTCAACACCAGCTGCTGCATCGGCGTCCAGGCATGCAACGCCAGCAGTTCCTCCAGCGCATGTTTCGATCCCAATCGAAGATCCCTGGGTTTTCTGACGCACTGCTGGTTGAGGAAGCCCCAGATGCGGTTGCGCGAGCGTACGCTGTCGCGAACAGCATTCCGGTGGGCAAAGAACAGTTCCCTCCGTTCGGCGGCTTTGGCGTCGGGAACCCAGACTTCGTGCGCCAACCCGCTGAGGTAGACCCGGGCGATCTTGATGGCATCGACCTTGTCGGTGGCGCAATACGCCTTCCCGACCTTGCCGACGGCCTGGCTTTCCAGGACCCGTACGTCCAACCCCAACCGCACCAGGCGCTCGGCTACAGCAAACGAATTGCCGCTGGCTTCCAGCACGACGATGTCGCCTGGGCGGGCCCGCTTGCCAAATACCTTCTCCAGCAGGGCAAGGCTGACCCGATCAACACACCACTCCATCTTGGCTTGAAGCGCGTCCGCACCGCTCAACGCCGCGGCGGTGAACAGGTACGGATGCGCGTCCAGGCCTATTACTCTTCTGTCTTGTTTTTGCTCGGTCATGTTGCTTTCCTTCACACTGGAACTACGGGAGCAGGCGGCCACGCTGCATACAGGCATACGGGGTGTTAAGCCCCACGTGGGTGATGTCCGCCGGCGCTCAAACACAGAAACGGAGAATTACTCCAGCGCACTCTTCGAGCGTCTCCCGTGTCGCCCCAGTGAGTGTTTTCACGTTCACCCACTGGCCAATACGATGCTCCCGTCGTTCCAAATTTTCCAGAATCCGTTATTCACGCAACAACCACATACCAACACAGCATACGCGGAAGGTTTTGGGTGGGGGGTTGTTTCGTGGTTCTGGCCGATCGGGCATTGATCCAATGATGGAGGCGCGGT